>DNLQ01000102.1 GCA_003488415.1 Ruminococcus sp.
GATGTAACATCTAACTGGACATACAACGAAGTCACTATCGACTACAATGCAGCTCTTCCGGGAGCTTGTGCAGCCCTCTATCAGTACTACGGCACTCCCGGCATGGCACCTACCAAGGACTTCCCCCCTGCTCCCACATTCTCAGGCGGCGACTCAGAGGGCGGCGGCGGATTCTGGGTAACAGCCTGCGGCATCGACGATCTGAAGGACGACGGTTCAGGCGTTACCAAGATCTCACTCTACGCTATGTCAGGCAGCACAAAGAAGCCCACTGACCTCACTATCCGCTACTACTTCTCTACAAAGGGAATGTCTAATGATCCTCTGAGTATCGTAAAGGTCAACGAGCTTTACGATCAGGCAGCTACCGAGGCTGCTCCCGCTGATCTCACTATCTCAGGCCCTTACAAGTGGGACAAGATGGACGATATATACTATGCCGAGATCAAGTGCGGTACTTATAACTTCGCAAACTCAGGCAAGAAGTATCAGTTCACAGTAGGTCTTTACTACGGCGATAGCTGGGATCCTACAGACGATCCGAGCTACAAGGATCTGAAGATATTCAAGGATGATGACGCATTCTTTGCTACAGGAAGCGAAGTACGCAATGACAACATCTGTCTCTATGACGGAGGAGTACTCGTTGGCGGTATCGAACCTGACGGAACAGTTCCGGATACAGATACAGATCCGACTCAGACACCTCCCGATCCTGACAAGCCCACACCTACAGCAGCTGCTGAAGTTACTCCTACAGCAGAGCCAATTAATGCTCCTTCTTCCAACCTCCCCGGCGATGCAAATGTTGATAAGAAGATCAATGTAGCAGATGCAGTTGCAATTCTCCAGTACGTTGCTAACAAGTCCAAGTACGGTCTATCAAATCAGGGAATTATAAACGCTGACGTTGACGGTGAGAGCGGCATCACAGGTACCGACGGCATCACTGTTCAGAAGTACGATGCAGGCGTTCTTAATTCACTGCCCGTAAAGAAGTAAAAAACCAACAAAGCCTGAAAGCAGCACTGCTGCTTTCAGGCTTTTTCTCTTCTTGATAACAAAAAACGCCGCAGCGCCCGGATGTTACCGGCTTCACTGCGGCGTATCTGACATACGATAGTTATTAAGACTTCTTTTCAAGCTGGAGCTTGAAGGGAGCATATCTGCGGTAAGCAGCGCTATTCTTCTCAACAGGAAGTGAAGCTGCATATTCCTTTACAAAATCAGTGTAGTCATTGTAGTAGCGTGCCTGGAGAAGATTCAGCTTGTAATCATCAGTCCAGAGATCATCCTCTGTCATACGCTCACGGAGATCGCCTCTGATAACAACATAGAGATTCTCCTTATCGTACTCGTAGACCTCAGCCTTGTTCAGCTCAAGATCGTTGAAGATGAAATCGAGGAAATTATTATAGTTCTTCTCTGATTCAGTCGGCTCAGCAGTTGTCTCTGTATCGCTGCTGTCTGACTCTGCCGCTGTAGTCTGTTTCTGGAAGATACGCTCGTTTGCATGAGGATCTGTAGTAGTGGTCTCGGCAGGCTCAGTCTCGGCAGCTGTGGTTGTAGTTTCCGGAGACTCCTCCTCGGAAGCTGTTGTAGTCACACGGGAGGCAACATATTCCTGGTAGTCCTTGCTGCAGTCATCAAGCTCCCACATCTTGTCCATATCATCGGACTTCTTGTTGATCTTCCTTGCGTATTCATCAGCCATTTTCCTGATCTCTCTCAGCTCGTCGTCACTCATCTTCTCGCCGTTCTCATCGGTAAGGCTTATGGTGATGTACTTGACTCTCGCATAGTTCTCATCAAAGTAGTCCTTCAGCTCGTCATCTGTGCAGCCCTTTTCACCGCCGATCCCGAAATAGTGCTTGAAGAGATCCTCCTGCTTGTAGGAAGCCTCTGCGATCTTGTTGAAGGTCTCAAGGCTCACGCCGTTATCCTCAGCTCTGGAATCCATATTATAGTAGTACTCAGCGATCTGCTTTGCTTCGTCCTTATTTTCCTGCGAGAGCTCTCCGCCGATCTCCTCATACATTTTCTCTACAGCTGCAAAGGTGATGCACTCGTCTGTAGCCTTGTCCTGTATCCAGTCTGTAGCATCCTTCTCGTCGATCTTGGAATTTTTAACGTCCTTCAGTTCGGGAGTTCCTTCATTCTGGTCGCTGAGCATATTCACAGCGTTGTCATAAGCCTGGATTGTGTAATATACCAGCATACCGGCACCGATGTCGTATCCGTCAACGGACATGGCTTTCTGTGTTCCGTTGCCTACAGTAGCTGAACATCCTGTAGCAGCAAGGCACACAGCAGCGGCTGCAGCGGCTATTCTTTTTATAGTTTTCATATCAACGATTCCTCCGGTTAAGAATATTTCATATACTAAACCATTATACTACTTTTTTTTCTGTTTGTCCATAGTAAATAAGAAAATTTTTCCGAACTGTCACAAATCGAGGCAGCGCATATAGTTATATCATTTTATTTAGCTGTATTTTCTTGACTTATACATGAATCAATGGTACAATAATTATAAGTGTACTTTTCTTGGTACATAATTCCGTGGAAAGAGGCGGCAGATATGAAGGTCGAACTGATCGCACACACACCTGAACCTGAAAAACTGGCAGCTACGGCTGCAAAGCTGTGCTACTCCAGCAGCGATATATCATCGCTGAGAGATGGGCTCACTGAGGACAAGATCGAGAGCTTTATTGATATGCTCGTATCTATAGGACACGAAAGTGTCATGGAGCACGTCAGCTTCACCTTCGGTATAGAGGGCATATCCCGTGCCTGCTCACACCAGCTCGTAAGACACCGTATAGCCTCCTACTCACAGAAAAGTCAGAGATACGTAAACGAGAACGGTTTTGATTTTATTACTCCCCCGTCTATAGAGGCTGTGCCCGAGGCTAAAGCCGAGTTCGACCGGATAATTGCGGAGATAACAGAGGGCTACGAAAAGGTGGCTGCGATCCTTACCGAAAGCCGTAAGTCTGAGCTGATGGCTGAAGGGGCAGACGAAAAGACAGCTCTGTCAAAGGCAAAAAAGCTGGCAAATGAGGACGCAAGATTCCTTCTGCCGAATGCCTGCGAGACCAAGATAGTTGTCACCATGAACGTAAGATCACTGTTCAATTTCTTCCGCCACCGCTGCTGCAACAGGGCTCAGTGGGAGATACGGGCAGTTGCAAACGAGATGCTGAGACTGTGTCTCCGGACCGCTCCGCATATATTCGCCCATGCAGGTCCGTCCTGCGTGACACTGGGCAGATGCCCGGAGGGAAAGATGTCCTGCGGAAAGATGAAGGAAGTCTGTGAGTATTTCACAGGTCTCAGGGACGAGGCTGCGGATGCTTGAGTTCAGACCTCCGGAGATCACCGACAGGGAGAGGATCTGCAAAGCACTGGAGATCTCCCGGTTCCGTGGATGTGAATACAGCTTCGCCAACAATCTTGCCTGGCACAGGCTTGCAGATTCACGTATAGCTTTCTCAGGCGGATTCTACATCATCGGAGCATTCGGCACTGAGGACGGGATACCCACTTTCATATATCCATCCGGCGAAGGCGACATAAAAGAGCTTTTTGCTGAGCTGAAACGCTTTTCCGCATCTATGGGCGCTCCGCTGCGGCTTTCAGGCATCACTGACAGACAGCTCCCTCCGCTGAACGAGATGTTCCATGACCAGTTCACTGTGGTATATGACCGTGACAGTTCGGACTATGTGTACAGGACTGCTGACCTGGCTGAGCTCCCCGGACGCCGCTATCACGGCAAGCGCAACCACCTCGCACGTTTCAGGGAGCTTGACTATACTTACTCTGCCATTACTCCTGCTGATTACGACGACTGCATCGTATTCTGCACCGAGGCATACAACAACCGCACTGCTGATACCGCTGAAGAGGAGCATTCCTTTGCCGCAGAGCAGTTTGCAATAAATACTTTCTTCAATCACTTCCGGGAGCTTCAGCTCCGGGGAGGGATAATACGCATCGGCGGCAAAGCGGCTGCCGTTACCATAGGCGAGCCGCTTACCGGTGACACTTTCTGCGTTCATATCGAAAAAGCTGATACCTCCTTCAACGGCATCTATGCAGGAATAAACAACTGCTTCGTCCGTGCGGAGATGAACGGCTTTGAATACGTCAACCGTGAGGAGGATCTGGGCATTGAAGGGCTCCGCAAGGCTAAGGAGTCCTATCATCCCGATTTTCTGCTCAATAAGCATATAATAACCTTTAAATGAAAGGAAACTGCTATGATCTACGTTTTTCTTGCAGACGGCTTTGAGGAAACCGAAGCTGTCACTCCCATTGATCTGCTCCGCAGAGCCGGTAAACAGGTAGTTACTGTAGGTGTCGGAGACAACGTCATCAGGGGTTCACACGGCATCCCGGTCATAACCGATACCATAGTCCAGGAAGCTCCCCTTACAGACGAGCTTGAAGGTATAATACTCCCGGGAGGTATGCCGGGTACACTCAACCTGGAAAAGTCCGGATACGTTCAGGCTGCGATCGACTACTGTGTGAAGAACGGACGCATCATTGGCGCTATCTGTGCCGCACCGTCCATTCTCGGTCACAAGGGACTCCTTGACGGGAAAACCGCTGTATGCTACACCGGCTTTGAAACTCAGCTCACCGGAGCTGTCATCGGAGAGGGCAGCGTGGCTCATGACGGCATCTTCATCACATCCCGGGGCGCAGGTACAGCCGTTGACTTCGGTCTGAAGCTGGTAGAGGTGCTCCATTCCCCTGCCGAGAGCCTGAGACAGAAAAATGCAATACTCTATAAATGATAAAAAATCGCTGAGGAAGCACTTCTCCCGGCTGCGTGAAGCTGTGGCTTCTGCCGAGAAGGATGCACAGATATGCACACGTTTTCTTGAATGGGACAGGCTGAGGGATGCGGATACGGTACTGCTGTATTCTGCCTTCCGTTCAGAGGTTCGTACCGATGATGTCTTCCGCGGACTTGCTGATATGGGTATCCCTGCAGCGTTTCCGCTGTGTCACAAGGACGGGATCATGACCTTCCACCTTGTCAGCTCGCTCTCACAGCTGACTGACGGCAGCTACGGCATAAAAGAGCCTGACAGTTCACTTCCGCAGCCGGTACTGACGGACAGGAGCATCTGTATAGTTCCCGGACTCGCTTTCACTGCCGGCGGAGGAAGGCTGGGCTACGGCGGCGGCTTCTACGACCGCTTTCTCCGTGAAAATCCATGTGTCATAACTGCCGCAGCCGCTTACAGTCAGCAGATAACTCCGGATCTTCCTCTGGAGATACATGATATAAGAATAAACTATATTTTTACCGATGAAAGGATGATAACCTGCAATGAGCAAAAATAATAAAAAGCCTAAAAAGCAAGAGAAAAAGGACGTTCTGGACGAGATCATCGAGGAGATTAACGCCCTCGACGATAACACTCCGGCAGAGGGCGGTCAGCCGGAAGAGCCGGCTCAGAACGACAACCTGGAATTTGATTACGGATTCCTGGACAAAAAGAAGAGCAAGAAGGATAAGGCTCCTTCCGAGGGCGAGCGTATGCGTGACAAGATCCCATATGATCCGTCAAACGGCGAACCGGACTCCGGCGACTCCGCTGATGCTCCTTCCGTAAGCCCTGCACCCGTTTCTGCTTCACAGCAAGAAGGTCAGTCACCTGCCGGTCAGCCTGTAATGAACCAGACTGCTCCAAGTCAGCCTTATCCGCCGCAGTACGGCTACCCTGCAATGAACGGAGCTCCCCCTCCGTACAGGAAGAAAAAGCACAAGAAGAAAAAGCGCAGGAGCAGACTTCCCGGCGTACTCATCCTCACTACCCTGATATTCGGCGTATCAATAGTCCTCTCCATGGTAATAATCGGCTACGGACGTGATATGCTGGGCATCGGCAAGAGCGAGACCAACCACCTTATCACTATCCCGGAGGGCGCAAGCACCGAGAGGATCTCAGAAATGCTGGAGGAGGAGGGCATCATCAAGTCTCCAAAGGCATTCCAGCTCTTCTCACGTCTGAGACAGTCGGATACGGAATATATCGCAGGCGAGCATTTCGTCCGCCCCAATATGGCTTATGAGGCTATCATCAACGAGCTTACTCATGTCCAGGAGGAGGCAGAGGGTGAGACAATGGAGATCACCTTCCCCGAGGGCATCACTATACTCGATGCTGCTAATATCCTTGAATCCAACGGTATCTGCAAGGCTGATGACTTCATATTCTTCTTCAATGCAGGCGGACTCGGCTATGACTTTGAGAACCTCCTTCCCAAGGATACTTCACTGAAGTATTATCGTATGGAAGGCTACCTCTTCCCTGATACCTACTTCTTCACTCAGGGTATGGACGTAGATCAGATCTGCCGCAAGATCTATAACAACTTCAACAACAAAATGACTGAGGATCGCCTTGACAAGATGAAACAGCTTGGTCTTTCACTGGACGAGCTTATCACCTTTGCTTCTGTTGTACAGAAGGAGGCTGCAACCACCGGAGCTATGGAAGAGGTAGCTGCGGTATTCTGGAACCGTCTGAACAATCCTGATATCTTCCCGCTGCTACAGTCCGATCCTACTTCAAACTACGCAAAGGACATCGTTGCTAAGCACATGGAAGTATACGACCAGACCTTTGTTGACTCCTATGATACCTATGTTACTCCCGGACTTCCCTCCGGACCTATCTGCAACCCCGGTATCGAGGCTATCGACGCTGTACTCGCTAACAAACCTTCCGATTACTTCTACTTCTATGCAAATCTCCACACAGGTATGACTTACTTCTCCGAGACACTTGAGCAGCATGAGGAGAAAATCGCAATGGTAGAGGAGCAGTACGAACAGGAAGAAGCAGACAAGAAGGCAGAAGAGGCTGCTGCTGCCGCAGGCGGCAACTAAGGAGGAGCTATGAACAGGCTTGAAGTCCTTGCACCTGCCGGAGATCCGGAACGCCTCGGTGCTGCGCTGAACTACGGTGCAGATGCTGTATACCTGGGCAGACAGATGTTCGGTATGCGTTCATCTCCCGGCAACTTCGATTATGACCAGCTTGTGAGCGCCGTTAACGACGCTCACTCCCGTGGTATCAAGGTGTACCTCACCTGCAATACTCTTCCACGCAACAACGAACTGCCCTTCTTTGACAGATTCGTACAGGAGGCTGTCTCCGCCGGAGTAGACGCTCTTATCGTGGCAGACATCGGTCTGCTGATGATGATAAAACGCCTTGCTCCCGATATGGAGGTGCATATCTCCACTCAGACAGGTATTGTGAACTACGCCACCGCCCGTGAACTGCATTCAATGGGCGCAAAGCGTGTGGTTCTCGCCCGTGAGCTCAGCCTCGGCGAGATAGCCGAGATACGAGCAAAAACCTCGCCGGATCTGGATATAGAATGCTTCGTCCACGGAGCTATGTGTGTATCCTTCTCCGGACGCTGCCTGCTGTCACAGTACCTTGTGAACCGTGACGCAAACCGTGGTGAATGCGCCCAGCCCTGCCGCTGGGGATACCACCTTATGGAAGAAAAGCGTCCGGGACAGTATTTCCCGGTATTTGAGGACGAACAGGGTACGTACATACTCAACGCCAAGGATCTCTGCATGATAGATCACATCGACAAGCTGGCAGAAGCCGGAGTGTACAGTATGAAGATAGAGGGCAGAGCAAAGTCCTCCTACTACGTGGCTGTAGTGACAAACGCCTACCGCATGGCTGTTGACGAGTACTTTAAAGATCCTTATAATTTCAGGCTTCCCGAATGGATACGTGATGAAGTATTCAAAGTAAGTCACCGGAAGTACTGCAGCGGCTTCTTTTTCGGACGTCCGGAGGAGTCGCAGTACTACGAGAACAGCGGATATATCCGGAACTACGACGTTGTTGCAGTAGTTGACAGCTGCCGTGACGGCATGGTATACTGCACTCAGCGAAACCGTTTCTTTGCAGGAGATACCGTGGAGCTGATCGCTCCTTCAATGAAGCCGGTCACACTCACCCTGGATACACTCCTTGACGAGAACGGTGATAAGATCGAGACTGCCAATCACGCAATGATGTCATTCTCTTTCCCCTGTGACATAGAGTTCCCCTCAGGAACATACATCCGCAAGGCAGTGGAAGAATAACACTACAGCTTTGAGCAGTACATCAATTCTCTGATGTACTGCTTTTTTATGCCTGAAAAGGCTGTCATTTTCTGCCTCGTTCACAGCGAACTATTGATTTTCATTTTGTTATGTGTTATAATGTATCATATTAATATACAGGAGGCTACAGGCATGAACGATAATAAGGATATTGAAAACATGACTCCCGACGAGGAAGAGGACAACGAGAACTACGTTACCCTTACAGATGAGGAAGGAAATGACGTTTCCTTTGAGATACTTGATACCGTTGAGTACAAAGAACGTCTGTTTGCCATACTTCTGCCCTTCGACGAGGAGGATGACGGAGTTGTTATTCTGGAACTTGTACCAAGTGAAGATCCCGACTTTGATGACTTCGTTGCTGTTGAGGACGAAGCTCTGCTGGAGGAGGTCTACGAGGAGTTCAAGAAGAACTACAAGGGAGACTACCTCTTTGAATAACACACCGCTAAAGCAGTGCAGTATGGCCGGTCAGAATATCCACGTAAATCAGGCTGCCGGGCACACCGAAGAGGTATCCGCTCCGTTTCCCTCACCTGCTGTGCTGTATGCACAGCACTACACATGGCAAGTCACCTGTATAAAAATATGCTGAAAAGTTCTTGACAAAATCAGACAGGTGTGTTATAATATTCAAGTATCGTGTGTAACGGTACAAATTATCCTTGCCTGCACATCATGAGGCAGGCGGAATCCAGAAGGAGGTGTACATTAATGGCAAAGGTATCCGCTAAGTACGAAGTAATGGTTGTCTTCAGCATGAAGAACGGCGAGGAGCCCATGAAGGCTCTTATCCAGAAGTTCAAGGAGAGAATCGAGCGTCACGCTGAAGCTGTTGAGGTCAACGAGGATTGGGGCAAGCGCAAGCTCGCTTATCCTATCGAGGACGAGACAGAGGGCTACTATGTGATCTACACATTCACATCAGCTCCCGAGTATCCTGCTGAGCTTTCAAGACGTCTCAACATCGCTGACGGCATTCTTCGCTCACTCGTTACTGTTATCGAATAATCAGGCTGTATAAAGACTAAGGAGGCGGTCAGATGAATAAAGTTATTCTTATGGGAA
>DNLQ01000160.1 GCA_003488415.1 Ruminococcus sp.
CACGCTCGCTCATTTCCTCGACTCCAACGGCTATGCCATGCGGCACCTCGTCCTTCAGGAGTTCAAGGAGCTTCTCACGTATCATCTCAGCTGCCAGTACCTTTTCCGGCTGATCGGTTATCATATCATCCGGGAAAAAGAACTGATCGGTTTCCTGAGCCAGCTTCATTATCTCGGAGATCACAAGGTCGATGCCGTTGTTCTCTGTAACACTGACAGGAATAACAGCCTGGAAGTCCAGACCTTTGGTGAACTCTGCGATCTTTGGTGCAAGCTCATCCATATTCCTGAGCAGGTCTATCTTGTTAAGTACCAGTATCACCGGCATATCAGCCTTATTCAGTGACCTGAGCAGCTCCTGCTCCTGGGGAGCCATCTTTCTTGTACAGTCCTGCATGAAGATAACGGCATCAATGTCGCTTACTGACTCCTTTACTGTATTGAGCATATGTTCGCTGAGCTTGTTCACGGGCTTGTGCATACCCGGAGTATCAAAGAATACGAGCTGTACGTCGTCGATATTCCTGATACCTGTGATACGGGTACGTGTAGTCTGGGGCTTGCTGCTAACTGAAGCTATCTTCTCACCTACTACAGCATTGAGCAGTGAAGACTTGCCGGCATTAGTATGTCCTGCGATAGTAATGAATGCGGTCTTAGGCATCAGTCAGCATCTCCTGTATTCACGAAGGTAGCATCACGGGAGATACCCAGCTTCTCCAGTACGGACTCCTCCTTCTCACGCATGATGCGCTGATCCAACTGGCTGGTCTCGTGATCGTAGCCAAGCAGGTGGAGCATTGAATGTACTGTAAGGAATCCCACCTCACGCTCCAGGGAGTGACCGTAGTTCTGAGCCTGCTTTACGGCAGTCTCCAGGGATATGACAACATCACCGAGCTGTACTGCGCCGGTCTCGGGATTCTTCTCGGTCTTTCCGTTATCGCTTGTCAGCGGGAATGAAAGGACATCGGTAACGCTGTCCTTATTGCGGTATATCTTATTGAGGTTCCTGATCTCATTGTTGCTTACAAATGATACGCTGACCTCTGCATCCTCCTTGAAACCCTCGGTAGCAAGGACAGCCTGGCAGCATCTCCTGATAAGGAGTCTGATCCCAACAGGCACCTTGACCTCTGTCTGATTATTCTTAACGTAAACTTTTAACTTAGGCATGTTTATTTCTCCCTTCATTAAATTTTTCGTATGCTTTGATAATATCCTGCACAAGGCGGTGACGGACAACATCCTTCTCGCTGAAGCGGTGGACTGCTATATCGTCTATGCCCTTCAATACCTTTATCGCCTCCACAAGACCGGAGCGTCCGGCATCGGGAAGGTCTATCTGAGTGATGTCACCGGTGATGACCATGCGGCTCTCGCTGCCCAGTCGTGTCAGGAACATCTTTATCTGCTCAGACGTTGTATTCTGTGCCTCATCGAGTATAATAAAGGCTTCGTCCAGAGTCCTTCCACGCATATACGCCAGCGGTGCGACCTCAATGATGCCCTTCTCCATATACCTTGCAAAGCTCTCGGCGCCGAAAAGGTCAAAGAGAGCGTCATAGAGAGGTCTCAGATAGGGATCCACCTTATCCTGAAGATCTCCCGGAAGGAATCCCAGCTTTTCGCCTGCTTCGACAGCAGGTCTTGTAAGGATTATCTTCTTGATTTTATGCTCACGGAAGGCACGTACTGCCATTGCCACTGCAAGATAGGTCTTGCCTGTTCCGGCAGGTCCGATGCCAAGAACTATGGTGTTCTCCTTGATACAATCTATATAGCGTTTCTGTCCCACCGTTCTGGGGCGGACGATCTTGCCGGAGGAGGTGAGACAGATACCGTCTCCTTTCAGCTCCTCAAGCTGCTGTTCAACTCCCTCTGAGACCATGGATGTGACATAGCGTATAGTCTGTTCGCTCAACGGCTGTCCCCTTTCACTGAACTTCAGAAGCTGCTCAAGCGACTTGGCAGCTGAGGTAAGTGCCGGTTCTTCACCGATCACCTTGATGATACCGTCCCTGTTGACTATGGATACTCCGTACTGCTGCTGGATACGGCTGATATTGCCGTCAAGCTGCCCGAACAGTTCCGTGAGCTGTTCACTGTTTTCGACCTGTACGATCTTTTCTGACATTTATTACTCCGTTTCTCCGGAAACGTATCTCTCCGCTGACTCCGGGAAAGCACCTCTTACAGCCAGTGCGGCATTTGAGTACTCGTGGTCATCGGAGACTTCCTTCAGCACATTTACGTCTTCAGGAAAGATTATCTTCTGCCCCGGATCTGAAAGCTCCAGCTCCAGTATTGCGAGCCGGCTGGAATACGGATACACGTCAAGCTCGAACATCTGTCCGAGATGATCGAACCTGTACCTTGTCTTTACGACAGGCACAAGTGACAGATCCCTGTCCTGAAGCAGTCTTTCATACTCCTCCCGGGAGATCTCACGCTCTGTTTCATGACGGGTGACATGAGTGTAGAAGACCTTTTCGGTATACTTGTAGGTGATCTTGTCTCCTTCCAGGATACGCCTTACCCTGCGCTGAGAACCATTTTCGCCTTTATTAAGGTAAGTCTGGATGATCTCTGCTCTGCGGACTATCTTCAGTCCGCTGAGCTCCGGCTGCTCCACAAGGAATTTCCGCTCGATCTCAAGTCCGTCAGTCATACTCTTATATCCGCTCCTGTTTCAAATTATAGTTTTTCACAACTTATATTATACACCAGTTTTTGATAATTGTCAACAAATTCTTTTCTTACGAAAAAGGGATTATGACAAAAATTATAAAATTATTCTTTTTCAACATTTTTCAGCGCCGGTATCTTTATTGTCAGGGCTCTGTTTATTTCTCCAGCCGATGTCTCCCAGCATCACAAAGGGAAGGTCAAACATTCCCCTGACTGTCTCTTCGGGAGCTGAAAGCTCAAGCTCTCCGCCCTCAGGCAGCTTCATCCTCAGCTCAGAATAATCCGATGTTTCACTGTACGTTCCTCCTCCGTCAGCCGCTGCCTTTCCAAGAAGGCTGCATCTCGCCTCAGACGTAAGTTCAGGTGCCTCAGTGAAGACCTCTCCGCTGTCCGCAGGAGGCGGCATTATCCTTACAGCCGCATATTCCTTCTCCTCCAGCATCTCCAGTGTTATCTTGCTGCTTCCGCTCAGCACAGATGCCCTTATGGAGCTGAGAAGCACAAAATCCAGCAGATCCGCATCATAGGCTACCATGAGCGAATCTTTCCCGGCACCGGAAAACTTTATCCTTACAGTCTTACCCAATGCTTCGCTGCATTTTGCCGCAAATCGTTCAAGGTGGGTTTTAAGATCAAATGATCTTACGTTGACAGGGATATCCGAAACATAGTGCGATGCAGTCTCTATAGACTTCATCATCAGGGCACACATACTCTCTATGGTATCCAGGCACTCCTTCTTGTGGCGCTGTTTAGGAGAAGTATCATTTTTCAGTACCCTGCAAGCCGAAAGTATGGCAGTGAGTGCAATACGTGAAGTAATGTCATTCTGCCTGAAGCACTCCTGTATTATTTCATTTGATATATTATTCCCGGGATTATTATCATTCATAGTCTTTCACTCCAATTGAGTATATCAATACATCCATTGTATCTATTATACATCATTTTCATCTGAAAAGAAACAAGATTTTATAAACATCATCCGCAGAAAAATGACCAAAATTTCTATGCAGCATATCTAATTTTTCTATAGTTATAGCTAAATCTGTTATTTTTTACACAAGGTACTTGAAAATTCCGGAAGTGTGATGTATAATGAAAATATAAAATACTAGGAGGTAATATCCAATGTCAGTTAAAGTTGCTATTAATGGTTTTGGCCGTAT
>DNLQ01000182.1:0-367 GCA_003488415.1 Ruminococcus sp.
AGACGTGAAATGATACGGTCGGCATCGGCACGGGAACTGTGTTCGTGGAAGCTCACAAGCTGCTGCTTTATCTCATAACGGCTCAGCAGCTTCATGGTAACTCTTGTATCCTCGGCGCACAGAAAATCCACTTCCTCCAGCATACGAAGCTGACGGAGAGTTATATCCTCCATGTTGCCTATTGGAGTACCTATTATGTACAGTATTCCGCTCATGGCTGCTCCTTCCCTGTGTCATAGATGCGGCGGAGTTCCTCGGTAAAACCGTCGCCGCTGCGTATATAGAGCTGCGGTTCTACCTTCATAAACGGCTTTGAGCCCTTCATTCCTTCCACAAGAAACAGCCACGGAGCTGACTCAGGATCCTT
>DNLQ01000182.1:448-7863 GCA_003488415.1 Ruminococcus sp.
GGCTCGATGTCGTGTGACTTCATGGAGTACATCACATCGCTCAGACGTTCGGGGCGGTTGCATACACACAGTCTGCCGCCGAATCTGAGCAGCTTTTCCGCTGCTGCACACACGTCGTCTATACTGCACATTATCTCATGGCGGGCGATCCTCTGGGCAGTTATCACGCTCTCAAATCCAGCATTCGCCGCCTTGTACGGAGGATTGCAGGTCACAAGATCAAGGCGTCCCAACGGGGCATCAGCCCACAGCTCACGAAGATCCGCACACACCGGTACGATACCTGAGGAGCTGTCGAGTCCGCTGTACTCCATACCGTGCCGGAGCTGATCTATGGCTCCCTCCTGTATGTCCACGGCATAGGNNCCTGCTCCCGGAGCCTTATAGGGCGGATTGCAGGTAACCAGATCCAGCCTCCCCAGAGGCGCCTCCGGCCAGAGCTCCTTCAGATCCGCACATACGGGGATGATCCCACAGGTTTCGCTTCTCTCCATGCCAAGGCGGAGCTGCTCAACAGCGCCCTCCTGTATGTCCACGGCATAGGTGATCTGAGGGGGCTTGTACTTCTGCATGATAAGGGGGATTATTCCGCATCCGGTTCCAAGATCACAGACCTTGTCCTTCATCCGGTAACGGGAAAAATCAGTGAGCAGAAAAGCGTCAGTACCAAATCTGTGATCAGTGCTGGCGCATACGTATATCTTGTCTGTCAGCTTTTCGTATTTGTATTCCATTCATTTACCCCGTATCATATCAGATGCTGTATCAATATCAACACACTTTGCATACCTGTCCTTCCAGATAAAGTGATTGTAATAGGAGTAGGACTGCTCTGCGGTCATATAGCTGTTATCGACCGTTGAATTACAGTACTCCGGTACTATTATTTCAAAGCCGTGCTCATATCCGCACTTTACCGCAGCATCAATACAGTAGTCAGTCTGAAGTCCGACTACGATCAGACGCTTCACTTCTCTGTCTCTCAGGTATTCAAGGAGTCCCGTACCGCAGAAGGGACTGTTCACCGTCTTATCGAAAACCCTTTCGTTTCCGGCAGGCGCAAAAGGCTGATATATTTCAAAGCCTGCATTCCCGGGATGCAGAGCCTTACCCTCACCGTCATCGTGGCGGACATACACCACCTCTGTACCGTTCTTTCTTGACAGCTCCATAAGCGATGAAATATTACGGCAGAATCTGTCAAAGGAATACAGCTTTCCATTAGTGAGAAGCTGCTGTATATCAACAGCAAGAAGTACCGTTTTCATCTTATCGTACCTCCGCCCACTACCACGTCACCGTCATAGAACACTACTGCCTGTCCGGCGGTAACTGCTCTCTGGGGCTGATCGAAGTCCACACGGTAGATGCCGTTCCCGATGTATGAAAGTACTCCCGGCTGATCCTTCTGACTGTATCTGGTCTTGGCTGTAATACGCATAGGAGCTTCAAGAGTCTCCACGGATATAAGGTTCACGTCCTCCGCTGTAAGGCTGTCTGTATACAGATCGGATTCGTCACCCAGGACTACTGTATTTCTCTCCACATCCTTGCTTACAACGTAAGCCGGCTTTCCAAGTGCTATGCCCAGTCCCTTCCGCTGTCCGACCGTATAGTGTATTATTCCTTTATGGGTACCGAGTACCTTTCCCTCAGTATCCGTAAAGCTGCCCTCCGGCATCTCTCTGCCTGTGAACTTTGTGATGAATCCGGCATAGTCTCCGTCCGGAACAAAGCATATGTCCTGACTGTCAGGCTTGGCGGAGTTGACAAGTCCTGCTCTCTCGGCTGCTTCACGCACCTCCTGCTTCTCCAGACCTCCCAGGGGAAACAGGGTATGACAAAGCTGCTCCTGAGTCAGAGCATAGAGGACATAAGTCTGATCCTTGCTCCTGTCCTTAGGACGCTTCAGAAGGTACCTTCCTGTATTCTCGTCATACTCACGAACCGCATAATGTCCCGTGGCTATGTAGTCGTAACCCAGCTCAAGTGCCCTCCGCAGCATCTTATCGAACTTGACGTGCCGGTTACACTCTATGCAGGGATTCGGAGTTCTGCCGCTGAGATAACACTGTGCGAACTGCTCCATTACTTTTTCACGGAAACAGTCACGGAAATTGAACACCATATGCTCAAAGCCGAGCTTATAGGCAACTGAACGGGCGTCCATAACATCGTTCAGGGCACAGCAGGTCTTGCCCTCCTTGTCTGCCTCCACGATATCCTCATCAGAGAACAGTTTAAGAGTGACTCCCATTACCTCATAGCCCTGGTCACGCAGCAGCATTGCGGCTACAGAGCTGTCTACTCCGCCGCTCATGCCAACCATAACTTTTCTGTTCATACAAATCCTTCAGTTTATTATACCGGGGATGTCATCAAGAGAAAGGCAGTAGTGATCCGCCAGTTTCTCTATCTCCCCACGCTCTCCTGCGGCAGCTTCATCATAGACGGCAGCAGTCACAAAACCTGCATCTGAAGCAGTCCTGATACAGTGCAGAGAGTCCTCTATCACCAGTGTTTCACGTGGAACAGTCCCAAGCCTTGAAGCTGCGCCGAGAAATATATCCGGTCTGCGCTTGCCGCACGGGTATTCCTTGTCTGTGAGCAGGAACCGGAAACGGTCGTAGATACCGCATCTTTTCAGCACCGCCTCCGCAAGTGAGCGGTAGGTAGCTGTTGCGATACCGTATGGTATCTCCTTGCGGTCAAGAATATCCAGCAGCTCCGCAACGCCGGGTTTCAGAGGTATGTTCTCCTCATATTCACGGCGTACAAGCTCCTCTATGCGCCGTATCACGTATTCCTTAGTGCAGCTCAGGTGAAAGAAGCTGATGAAGTATGCGGACGATTCATCCACAGTCATTTTTTTCATCCGCTCAGATATATCCTCCGGCGGATCGGTAACTCCGTTCTCACGCAGAAATGCACGGTCAATGCCGTACCATATCCCCATGGAATCTATCAGAGTACCGTCAAGGTCGAATATTATACTTTTTATCACTGCATGATCTCCACGGAAATACTGTCAGCGCCCACAGACTCAGCCGCATCCCCGGATGTGAAGTCAACGGGATTGTCGAACTCGTAATAAAATTCAAATTCACCGTCTTCCGGAGGCTCTTCTCCAAACCATGAAGGGTGGCGGTCACGCATCCACTTTTTCTTGTACTCGCTGTCGGAATAGTCAACTCCTGCAGATCCTTCATTCCCTACAAGCACTATCGCCTGTTTTCCCATAATATCATAAACAGTCTTAAAGCGCTCTATGGGATAGCTTATACTTCCTTCAAGCGGATCGGCAGTCCACACAATCCCCTTGTCAAGATCGTAGCCGCATATGGTTATACAGTGATGATAGTCGTTGAACCAGAATTCCTCTCCGCACCCCAGGTCAAACTGGTATACAGATTCTGCCTCTCTTAGCTGCATAGTTACCCACACGATCACCGGTCTTCCCTGCTCAATCTGATAAAGCAGATTCTCAAACGGAGTGCCTGAGAGGTCTGCCGGATACCAGTCGGACTTCAGATAATCAAAATAGTCCGATGCAGTACGGATAAGGACAGGTGCATTGCAGCCAAAACCGTTTTCGGTGTGCGGATCTCCCAGGTAGTACTCGTCCATTGTGAACCAGCCGTCAAAATCCTGGGGGAGAAAGTAATCGCTCAGCGCTGCGTTGTCTATATTGAAGCCGCAGTAGTTGAGCGTCTGTGCAAGCGCTGTTACCTCACAGCCTGTCGGGAGCAACGGCTCCTGCATTACAGGCTTCAGATCCAGCTTGCATCTTTTCTGAATATTGTATCCTTCCGGCATATTCAAAGCAATGTCCAGCCTCTCCGGAGCTTTCTGCTCGGAAGCATCAGCCGTGCCGTCATTCTCAGAATATGCTGCTGCCTCAGAGGGCATAGTTTCGCCATTCTGCCATCCCGTACTCGCTTTGTCAACGGTACGTCCGCAGGAGGTAAGCAGCAGTGATGCAGCCGCAGTCACTGCTGCCGCTCCAAAGAGTTTATTCACCATTATTTACTCCATATCAATAGTGATCTTTGCCCGGAGATCATCCTGAGCAGAAGCTGCCTTACCAAGTGCAAGACCGTAGATGTCTGATGCTCTTTCCTCAAGCTGTGCAAATCTCTTTGCGATGGAGTTCTTTGCTGCAAGTCTTGAAACAGAGGTGCCGTATGGGATCACTGCATGGTCCTTTGCCCTTGCCAGTATCTCCGTGCCACGGTCATTGAATGCCAGGATCCTGCCGTAAGGCGGCAGATGCTTCATATCTTCACGGGTAATGCCGATCAGGAGAGAGATCAGTATGCGCTTCAGACGTGCCATCGTATAGCGCTTGGTCTTTACAGAATACAAAAGCTCCTCAAGCGACGAGGCAGTCCTTGCGCTGTAAAGTCTGTTCTCCAGCCCCTGTCCGACATCGCAGAGCATTGATAGTTCCTCCGCAGATGTGGTACGGAGTTTATAAAGGAATACTCTTTCAAGTCTTCTGAGGTCGGCAAGCTCGCCCTTCTCTTCGGCAGTGCGTATCGCCTTTGCTACGTGCTCAGGCATATAGTCCTCGGGATGTATGACCTCGGTCTCGGAAAGCAGTTTCTCCCTTATATATGATGCGCTGGCGAAGCCCGAATCAGGACTGCTGCCGTCATGGGAATCTCCCCTGCGCTTCACTGTATACGGTGTCACCGACGACGAGAATGCTCTCAATGCCTTCATATACTCAATGCCAAGCGTATTGTTCGGCTCACTTATGATGTCCGCAAGCTCCGGAGATTCTCCCCTTACCACTGAAGTCAGCGCTCTGGGATAGGTATAACCCTTTTCCATGATCCTGCGTATCTCCTCTGCCTTGACGTCAGCTGTCCGCTGTACCATATCAAGTGCTTTTGTGAGCTTTTCCACACTTCCGCATTCGCTTCCGAAGGATAGTTCGTCTACTGCCCCGAGACAGTTGAGCAGCCATACCGCACCGGAGGCAAAACTCTCCGCTGATGAAAGACTGTACTGTACCGGAAGTTCAATTACTAAGTCAACACCGGATCTCACCGCAAGCCTTGCACGCCTGAACTTATCCATTATCGCCGCATCGCCCCTCTGTACGAAGCTGCCGCTCATGACAGCGACAATGTGTGTAGCGCCGTGCCTGCGTGTCTCATTAACATGATAGAGATGTCCGTTGTGAAACGGATTATATTCTGCAATAATTCCGCTTACTTTCATTTTACTACCTCCGCAGAGAAATTTCAATAGTATTTTATGAATTTTCATCAGACTGACATATATTTTTTCAGAAGTGCGTCAGATACTGTTGCTTATGTTGAACAGATGTCGGATAAAAGCACTTTTTCTCCCTTTCATTGCCCCACGAAGTGCGCAGATATGCAAAAGATATCCTGAAAGTATTTTAAAAAATGCTTGCAATTCTGTAAAAAAAGGTATATAATGTATTCATGCAGGCATATGCAGAATCATAATAAATGAAAGGAATATGCAAACATGATCATTTTAGTTGTTAATGCAGGAAGCTCATCGCTGAAGTATCAGCTCATCGACATGAAGGATGAAAGCGTTCTTGCAAAGGGTAACTGCGACCGTATCGGTATCGACGGACATATTTCCCACAAAACTCATGACGGAAAGAAATTTGAGGCTGACATCGACTTCCCCACCCACACCGAGGCTTTCATGGAGCTCGTAAAGGCTCTTACCACAGGTGACGCAAAGGTCATCGACAGCATGGATGAGATCTCCGCTGTCGGACACCGTATAGTACAGGGTGCTGACGTTTTCGATAAGTCAGTTCTCGTAACTGATGAAGTTATCGACAAGATCGACGATCTCCGTGAACTCGCTCCCGTACATAACCACGCTCACGCTCTGGCTCTGAGAGCCTGCAAAAGCGTTATCCCCGCAAACGTTCCCCAGGTCGTAGTATTCGACACGGCTTTCCACCAGACAATGCCCCCCAAGGCTTTCATGTTCGGTCTTCCCTATGAGGACTACGAGAAGTATCACGTAAGAAAGTACGGCTTCCACGGCACTTCACACCGCTTCGTATCCAAGGCTCTGGCTGAGGCTATGGGCAAGGATGTCAAGGATCTCAAGATCGTATCCTGCCACCTCGGAAACGGTTCTTCTATCACTGCTGTAGACGGCGGCAAGAGCGTTGATACTTCTATGGGATTCACTCCCCTTGACGGCGTTGTTATGGGTACAAGAACAGGTTCTGTTGATCCTTCCGCTGTTACTTTCGTTGCTGACAAGCACGGCTTCACTCCCTCAGAGATGAGCGAGTACATGAACAAGAAGTCCGGTTTCCTCGGTGTTTCCGGTGTCGGTTCAGATAACCGTGATATTCAGGAGGCTTCCCTCCAGGGCAACAAGAGAGCTCAGCTCGTATCAGATATGCTCACTTACGAGATCCAGAAGTACATCGGTTCCTACGCTGCTGCTATGAACGGCGTTGACGCTGTTCTCTTTACAGGCGGTATCGGTGAGAACTCCTGGGAGGTAAGAGAGGCTGTCTGTGAGAACATGGACTACTTCGGAATCAAGATCGACAAGGCTCTCAACAAGACTATAAGAGGCAAGCTCACCAAGATCTCTACTCCCGATTCCAGGATCGAAGTCTGGATCGTTCCTACTAACGAGGAGCTGCTCATCGCAAGAGATACTCTGGAACTGATCTCCAAGTAAAGTATACCACATAATAACGATAAAATCAACAGGCTTCTCTTTAAAATGAGAAGCCTGTTTTATAACAGTTACATAGAGGGGAAATCCGATGAGCAGATATGAAAAGGGAAAATATTTACTCCTTGCTGCCGCTTTTGTATGCCTTGCAGCTGCTTCGAGAATATACAGCGAAAACACGGATATCAGCAGAACAAATGAAGCAAGCCGGTCTTCACAGGACACCGGAAGATACAGCGATGTTATGATGCTCGCCGATTATGCTCTAACTTTGCAGGATTCCGGTAAACTTGAAACGGGTAAAGTACTTACAGAAGATAATTATGCGATCCCGGAGGCAAGTACTGAAATACAGGAGCTTTTTTCATCCGATTGGAAATGCTATAAGGTCACTATACTCGATGACAGGTGCGTACTCGTACAGACCGATGTAATATTCCAGTCAGTAAAAGGTTATCTCGTTACCGCCGAACAATACCCTGATACTATATCCAAAAAGCTCAAGGTCCCCTCATCACTCGGATATGATGCGGATCAGATCGGAATCAGCTCTTTTGCAGGCGAGTACAGCGGAAAGTTCCTGTACCATTGGTATGCCGGTTTGTAAACACCCTTGACATCACCGCCGGATCATACTATAATTAATGTACCCTCAATAACCGATCGCCCCGAAGGGCAAAACAGACATTGATCAAGCTGTTACCGCCGCAGAA
>DNLQ01000012.1 GCA_003488415.1 Ruminococcus sp.
TAAAAATGGGCGTAGGCAAGAAGCCGCACCCGGATTACGACCTTGCAAAATGGGTGCTCGGAAAGTTCTCCAAGGAGGACGCCGGGAAGCTGAAGGAGGCTGCGGAGAACGCCTGTGAGTGCGTGAAGCTCATGGTGCAGGGCAGGACCGACGAGGCTATGAACAAGTACAATTCATAAGAGCATACATATACATCACCAGCCGTCAGTACCCACTGACGGCTAAAGCAGGTTAAGGAGGCAAAATGAGCATCTTCAGCAGCGTTTTCAGGGACCTTGCAGGCTTCAGGAGCGTGCAGGAATCCATAGATAAAAAGATAACACCTGTCTCCGTGACAGGTCTTTCGCATATACACCGGGCACAGCTTCTGCACACTGTTGCCGCAGAAGGCAAGGTCAGTCTTGTGATAACGGCTGCGGAGGCAGAGGCAAAGCGTCTCTGCGACGACATAAATATGATGTCCGGAGACAGCTCTGCTGTGCTGTTCCCCTCGAAGGAGCTGGTGTTCACCCCGGCGGACAGCTCCAGCCACGAGTATGAGTATATGCGTATCTCAGCCCTGAGCCGTGCGCTGAAGGGACGGAGCAGCGTGATATGTGCCAGCATCGAAGCCGTGATGCAGCCGGTCATCCCTGTGGGAGTCCTTATCGCCGCAGGTATGGAGATAAAGACCGGTCAGGAGCTCAGCCTGAGGGATACCGCATCAGCTCTTGCAAAGAGCGGCTACCAGCGCTGCGAGAAGGTGGAGGGAGCGTCACAGTTTTCTATCCGTGGAGACATCCTGGACATCTTTCCGGTACAGGCAGACCGTCCGGTGCGGATAGAGCTGTGGGGAGAGACCGTTGACTCCATAAGCGAGTTCGATACCGATACCCAGCGCCGCAGCGATCCCCTTGACAGCATTGAGATCTCACCGGCAGGAGAGATGCTCTACAGCGGTGAGGAGCTTGCGGATAAGATAGAGGCGCTGAGTAAAAAGGTGAGAGGAAAGCATACCGAGGCAGTCCGGGAGCATCTGGGTGCGGACGTGAAGAGACTTCGTGCCGGTGAGATACTCCCTCACAGCGTCAAGTATCTGTCACTCATCTACGGCGAGCCTTCAACGGTGTTCGACTACATAGACGGTGCGGTATTTTTCAGCGACTACTCCGCCGTTGCAGAGGCAGCCGGAGGTCTTGCCTCACGGTTCTCCGAGGATGTGAAGATACTCATGGAGGACGGTCAGCTCTGCAAGGGGCTGGAGGGATTCTTCCTTGAACTGCCCCAGATACAGCTAATCGCAGAAAAGAGGGTGTGCTTCTATCTGAGCAGCTTTCTCCAGGGCGGCGAGCGCATAAACTACAGGAGACTTATCAGCTTTGAGGCTATGCAGACTGCCGCATGGGGCGGAGAGCTGAAACAGCTTGCCGAGGATCTGCGGGACTACATCTCACGGAAATGGCGTGTTATCCTTGCTGCCGGAAGTGAAAAGACTCTGGGGATATTGCAGCAGGACATACAGGACGAGGGGATCCCCTGTGACCTGCTTTCAGAGGGGGCAGAGCCTCAGTACGGCAGGGTAGTCCTGATGTCCGGCAGCTTCAGCAGCGGTGCGGAGTACCCGGAAAACCGCACTGCTGTCATAACCCAGGGACGTGCTGCCGGCAGCGCACGGAAACAGCGCCGTCCCAAGAGAAACAAGGCGGAGGAGATACGCAGCCTTGCGGACATCTCCGAGGGCGACCTTATCGTACACGCAACCCACGGCATCGGCAGGTTCATCGGCATACGCAAGCTGGAGCTTGAGGGAGTCACCAAGGACTACATCACCATACAGTATGCCGGTACGGATAAGCTGTATATCCCGGTAACTCAGCTTGACATGGTGTCAAAGTACATAGGGCCGAGAGACGATTCCGGAGTGAAGCTGAACAAGCTGTCATCCAACGACTGGCAGCGTACACGTTCCAATGTAAAGCGTGCGGTGAAGGATATGGCGCACGAGCTTATAGCCCTCTACGCCAAGCGTGAAAAGAGTCAGGGATTCGCATTCTATCCCGATGACGAGATACAGCATGACTTTGAGAACCGTTTCCCCTACGTGGAGACTGATGACCAGCTGCAGGCTATAGCTGAGATAAAGGCGGATATGGAGCGTCCGAGACCTATGGAGAGACTGCTGTGCGGCGATGTGGGCTTCGGCAAGACAGAAGTGGCTCTGCGTGCGGCTATGAAGTGTATACTCGCCGGAAAGCAGTGTGCGATACTCGCTCCCACTACGGTACTTGCCTTCCAGCACTATCAGACGGCGCTCCGGCGGTTCGAGCACTCTCCTGTGAACGTGGAGCTGCTCTCACGGTACCGTTCACCGAAGCAGCAGACCGAGATACTGAAAAAGCTGAAGGACGGCAGGATAGACCTGCTTATCGGCACTCACAAGATAATACAGAAAAGCGTGGAGTTCCGTGATCTGGGACTTGCAGTCATAGACGAGGAACAGCGCTTCGGAGTTGCACAGAAGGAACGCTTCAAGGAGGCGTTTACCGGAGTTGATGTGCTGATGCTCTCTGCGACTCCTATCCCCCGTACACTGAATATGGCAATGAGCGGCATACGTGATATGTCCGTACTGGAAGAGCCTCCCCAGGACAGATACCCGGTGCAGACCTATGTGATAGAGTACAACACGGCAGCGGTCGTGCAGGCTATAGTCCGTGAGCTGCGCCGGGGCGGTCAGGTGTACTACATCCATAACCGCATAGATACCATACAGGCGTGTGCAGGACGGCTCCAGGAGCTTCTCCCGGATGCCCGGATAGCCTACGCACACGGTCAGATGAACGAGGATCAGATGTCAGGGATATGGCAGCAGCTCGTGGATCACGAGATAGATATGCTGGTCTGCACCACTATCATTGAGACAGGTGTTGACGTACCGAATGTAAATACCCTTATCATAGAGGACTCCGACCGCTTCGGACTCTCTCAGCTCTATCAGCTCCGTGGGCGTGTGGGACGCTCCAACCGCAGAGGCTATGCCTACTTCACCTACCGCCGTGACAAGGTGCTGACGGAGATAGCCGCCAAGAGACTTGATGCCATGAAGGAGTTCACCCAGTTCGGCAGCGGATTCCGCATAGCCGTCCGTGACCTGGAGATAAGAGGTGCAGGAAGTATACTGGGCGGCAGTCAGCACGGACACATGGAAGCCGTGGGATATGATATGTACCTGCGTCTGCTTTCCGAGGCTATAGCCGAGGAGAAGGGCGAGAAGCCGGAGAAGGTGCCGGAGTGCCTTGTGGACATACAGATAGACGCCCATATCCCGGAGAAGTACATACCAAGCCTCAATCAGCGTCTTGACATCTACCGGAAGATCATGTATGTCACTACCGAGGAGGCAAGGCTCGACCTTACCGACGAGCTTATCGACCGCTACGGCGATCCGCCGAAGTCGGTGCTGGGACTTATCGAGGTATCCCTGCTGAGAAACCGTGCCGCACACCTGGGTATAACCGAGATCTCCCAGAAGAACGGTCAGATGTACTTCTACACCGAGTACCTTGAGCCGGAGCAGATCGCCGCTCTCGGCAAGGCGTACAAGGGACAGATAACCTTCAACGGCTCAGGGAAGTCCTACGTATCAGTGAAGCTGAGACCTAAGCTGCGTCCCTTTGAGCTTATGAAGCAGGCTGTTGGCATAATCGCTGATGCGGCTAAGCCGGAAGACAGTCAAGGTGCATAAAAGAAAACTGCCGGAATTGTGCATACTGCCTGTTTACTTCATACCTGCTTTTGTGCTACAATAAAGATGCGATATTGTGACTATCAAAACAAAGAAACGCTCCCTGATGACAGAGAGCGTTTCATGCAATAAGGAGGATGAAAATATGGATGTTAAAAGGATCATAGCAGGACTGTCGGCATTTGCCATGGCTGCCGTTCTCACAGGCTGCGGAGCAGGAAAGAGCTCAGAGACAGCTCCCACAGAGCCTCCCACAGAGGAGGTCACTGAGGCTGAGACAGAGGCACCCACTGAGGAACCTACAGAGCCGGAGCCTCCCCACCCGGCAGAGGCATCCGATCCCAATGCGATCGACTTCAATGACGGCAGGTTTGACTTTGCATCATGCAAGACCACTGACGACGACTCCGCAAACGGTACTCTGGAGATCGCTGAGGTGGAGGGAAACAAGATGCTGCGCTTCACTGACGACGGCAAGAACCACGCAAACGGCACCGTACAGAAGATATCCATTGACGCTGCCATGCTGCTCTCTCCGGAGAACATCTCAAAGGTCAAGTCCGTGGAAATGGATATATACGCAGACGCCACAGCATCCGACCTTGACACGGAGGAAGAAAAGGGCGTGAAAGCTCCCGGCTGGATAGGCGGAGGCGGCGGAGCCAATACCGCAGGCGACAAGTGGTATCAGTTCGGAGAATGGAGCGGCGGAGAGTACACCTTCCCCATGTCCGGAGCTATCCATGCTCAGTTCAAGTTCATGCTGTACAAGAGCGGTCAGCACTGGGACGAGACAATGGACGAGGCTGTACTGCTGATAATGCGCTGGGGCGCTCAGAACGAGGGCAACTTCTACATTGACAATATAGTATTCTATGACGAGGAGGGCAATTCGCTCCCCATAGAGTACAGTGAGAAAAAGACCTCCGGCGAGGAGGAGACTGCTCCGGAGGCTGAGGAGGCTGTACCGGAGGAAGCACCTGAGTCTGAGGAAGGACCGGCGGCTGAGGAGACTTCACAGGAGGAGGCTCCGGAAATAGATATAAGCAGTGAGCTTGCGGCAGCGGAGGAGTATGCAGCTCAGGTGAACAGTGAGGCTCAGGATGCAATAGAGGAAGCATCGGCAGCCGTCGCCAGCATGGCTGCTGCAATGGAAAATGGCGGCTGATATAGGTCTTGCACTGGGCGGCGGCGGAGCTAAGGGAGCATACCAGATAGGCGTGTACAAGGCTCTTGCGGAGCTTGGAGCTGCCGGGTGTATCTCAGCCCTTTCGGGTACTTCCGTAGGTGCGCTGAACGCCGTGCTGCTGGAGTGTAAGGGTACGGCAGCGGAGGAAGTATGGCTGGGACTGAAGCCGGGCGACCTTATGCACATAACTCCCGGGCAGGTACAGCTTCTTCTTGCCGGGGGAGCTGCCAATGCAGCGGCAGTCACCCTGCTTCTGGGACTTCCGTTCTCACAGGGGGCGATCTCAAGGCTAATCGATGAGCATATTGACTTCGGTAAGATAGTCCGCCCGGTATATGTGACCTGTCTGCGGTCGAAGCGTCAGATGCTTGCACCGCCGGTGAGGAAGGCTGAATACTTCCTGCTCAATCAGGTCTATCCCTGGTATGAGCCTGACCAGCAGAAGCAGATGATACTTGCATCGTCGGCTCTGCCGCTGGTGTACTTCGGACTCAGCGGAGCGAAGATAAGGGGGTTCAGCGACAGCTTCTACGACGGCGGCTATACCGATTCCGGGGACAACCTTCCGGTAAAGCCCTTGTATGATTCAGGCATACGCAAGGTAATAGCAGTACCGCTGAGTAACGAGCCTGACCTGACGTCACAGGAGCAGTTCTGTGATGCGGAGATAGTGAATATCATTCCCTCGGAGGATCTGGGAGGGCAGGTACTGGGAATGCTGTATCTCGATCACGACAAGGCGGAGCATGACATACAGCTCGGCTATGATGACACAATGCGGCTCAGGGAGCGGATAATTGATATGATATGAAAACGCCCGGACAACTGTCCGGGCGTTGGTTTG
>DNLQ01000041.1:0-3534 GCA_003488415.1 Ruminococcus sp.
GGAGCTGCCGGAGCTTCGCAGCTTTATACGCTGGCTTATAATAGGCTCTCTTGCCGGGGGAGTAATAGGACTTACCGGAACGCTCTTCCACTTATGCTCCGGTACTGCCGAGTCGCTCCGTGAACGTCATCCCTGGCTGCTGCTGTGTCTGCCGCTGGCAGGCGTGTTCATATCGTTTTTCTATGATATCATGAAGTACAGCCACGACAAGGGTACTAACCTGGTGCTGCTGGCAGTCCGTGACAACAAGACAATGGGTATACGTCATGCAGCCTGTATCTTTGTGGCATCCGTTGTGACTCACCTGTGCGGAGGCTCAAGCGGCAGGGAGGGAGCGTCCCTCCAGATAGGTGCTGCACTTGGTTCCTTCGCCGGACGGAAACTGCATTTCAGCGAAGATAACCGCCGCATAATGACTATGTGCTGTATGAGTGCCATGTTTGCTGCGGTATTCGGTACTCCGGTCACTGCTGCCCTGTTCTCCATGGAGGTCATAAGCGTGGGTATATTCTATTACTCCGCTATAGTACCGTGTTCCGTGGCAGCGCTGACTGCAAGCTGGATATCCTTACAGTTCGGCATCACGCATCTTTCAATGGAAGTGGCTCTGCCGGAAAGCGGGCCTGTGAGCTATCTGAAAACAGCTCTCCTGGGAGTGCTGTGTGCGGTACTCAGCGTTATCTTCTGTGCTTCCATGAGCCTTGCGCTGAAGCTGTTCAGGAAGATAAAGAACCATATGCTCAGGGCAGGACTTGGCGGTATCCTGGTGATAATACTGACCTTTGCAGTGGGGAGCTATGACTACAACGGCACAGGAGGAGCAATGATCCTGAAAGCCTTTGAGGAACGTCCTTTTGCACTGGCATTTGCCATAAAGCTGCTGTTCACAGTTATAACCCTGTGTTCCGGCTATAAGGGAGGAGAGATATTCCCGGTATTCTTCATAGGCTCGTCCTTCGGCAGCTTCCTTGCACCGCTGTTCGGACTTCCGTTGTCAATGGGAGCGGCAGTAGGAATGACTGCTCTCTTCTGCGGAGTTACAAACTGTCCTGTAGCGTCAGTGGTACTCAGCGTAGAGCTGTTCGGAGGAGAGGGACTGCCCTTCTTCATACTTGCCTGCGCCGTGAGCTATATGCTCTCCGGCTACAGGGGACTGTACAGTGAACAGAAGATAGTATACTCCAAGCTGAGGACAAAGTTCATAAACCGCCGTATCGGAGATAAGGTGGAATGAAGCAAAGGACGGGTATTCCGTCCTTTGTTTATATCTGACAAACCGGCAGCACATTTTTTGTGCAGAGCTCTGAAATTTGGATCTGTTTTTGATATTCAGAAAAAACTGAGGATATTTCCGACATTTATATTATAAAGGAGCTTTACTGAACTGACAAGGAGAATGGAGCAATTATGAAAACAAGAGCATTGATATCACGATATGCTTCAGAAGTACCGCTTGTGTCAGCACCGGCAGCAGAGAAACCGTATCTGTTCTGAAAGTACAGGAAACAGCGAAAGCCTCCGCAGATAATATCTGCCTCCTATATTACCCGACAAAGACCGCTCCGGCGGTCTTTGTTCGCTTATGTGACAGGAATGTGATGAAAACCTTTAACAGGATCATCACAATCTGTCACATAACAGCCTTTTGTGTGAAAAAAACTCCACACACTCTTCCTCAAAAAATAACAATAAAAGCAAATTGATTTCACACTGGGCAAATATAATATAATCACAGCCTGAGGGAAAGACCTCAGGAAGATAAATGAAAATATATGCTTAAAAGGAGCAGTGATCTTATGAATAACGAGTACAGATTTGATATTGAAGAGGTAGAGGGTACAGAGAAGTATTCAGACTCTTATACAGGCTTCAGCACAGACGGAGGAAAGAAACCCAAGAAGCATACTGCTCTCAAGGCAGCTGCCGGTATCATGGCAATGGCACTGGTATCATTCGGTTCTATCCAGGCTTACAGAGCGGTGGAGCCTTCACTCAACAGGAACTCAGCACCTGCCGCAGTTGTTGCCACTCAGTCAGAGACAGCCTCAGGCAGCGTACAGACTGAAAATGTGAATATGTTCAACACAAAGCCTGCTTCCGGAAATGAAATGGAGACAGAAGATATAGTTGACAAGCTCCTTCCTTCTGTTGTAGGCATCGAGTCAAAGTTCAACATACAGACAGCTGTGAACAACGGAGGATTCTTCTTCGGCTTCGGCGGCTTCAATACTGAGCCGCAGACTCAGGAGAAGGAAGTACCTGCTACAGGTACAGGTGTTATCATTACAGAGGATGGATACATCGTCACCAATGCCCACGTTATCTACGATTCAGAGTACGGAGGAGGAAAGGCATTAAGCGTATCTGTTGTCCTTAACGATGACAAGAAATACGACGCAGAGGTCGTAGGCTATGACCTGGACGTTGACCTTGCAGTACTGAAGATAGACGCTGAAAAGCTCACAGCCGCAGAGTTCGGAGACAGTGACGCACTGAGACTGGGCGAATCCGTTGTAGCTATCGGAAATCCTCTTGGTTTCGACCTGATGGACACTGTAACAGGCGGTATGATCTCAGGACTCAACAGAAACATCAGCATCAATGATAAGGACATGACACTTATACAGACCGATGCAGCTATCAACTCCGGCAACTCCGGCGGACCTCTTATCAACAAGTACGGTCAGGTCATCGGCATCAACTCTTCAAAGATGAGCAATTCCTACAGCACTACCGAGGCTTCTATCGAAGGTATCGGATTTGCGATCCCCTCAAACGAGGTATCCAAGGTAGTTGACGATATAATGCAGTTCGGTTATGTTACAGGCAAGCCCCAGCTTGGTATAAGCTGCCGTCCCGTAACAGAGACTATCGCAGAGATGTACAATATGCCTCTCGGCGTATACGTTATCGCCGTAACCGAGGACGGTGCTGCTGAAAAGGCAGGTCTTCTCCCCGGTGACATCATTACAGCTATCGACGGTACAGAGGTAAAGACAACTGAAGAGCTTACAACTGAAAAGAACAAGCATGAGATAGGCGATACAGTTGAACTGACCATAGTAAGAAACGGTGAGGAGAAGAAAATCGATCTCACTCTTGAAGAAGCTCACCAGGAATAACAAAGAAAGCCAGTCATTCTTCATTTTCACATCCTTTTACAGAGAGACCGCCATTCGTGGCGGTCTTTCGCATCATATTCAGCAGAGGGACTTTTCAGCCGATGCTGCTTCTGATATCAGTTTGACATAATTAGGCTATTGACTCTGACGGAAGACTGTGATATAATGTAGTGAATGGAAGGTTGATTCCATAGAATAATTAATTTACAAAGGAGAATCGTCATGAAAAAGTCTGTTTCAATCATCGCAGCAGCTGCAATGGCTGCTTCACTCACAATGACAGGAGCTATGAGCTGTAATGCAGCTGAGGACGCTGCGGCAGGTGTTGAACAGTCCACAGCTATAGCCGAGTCTGCTGAGGCTGCTACTGAGGCATCAGCAGAGACACCTACCGAGGCAGCTACTGTTGCAG
>DNLQ01000041.1:3584-7685 GCA_003488415.1 Ruminococcus sp.
GCAGCTACTGTTGCAGTTGCTGAGGAACCCACTGCAACCCCCGTTGCTGCACCTACAGAATCCGCTTCAACACTGGAGATACAGAAGCTCGCAGGCAAGTGGAAGCTCCAGGTGGCAAACGGCAATACTACTGTTGACATAGATGCTAAGGACAGCGGTACAGTAGTGATCGGTGCTGACGGTACATTCACAGTTACCGATCTGACAGGAAAGACCGTATCAGGTACTGTCAGTGTCGGCACAGAGGAGATAGGCGGTACAGTTCTTCAGACTGTTGCTTTATACTCCGGAGATACACCGCTCTATGCAGGTTATTACAGCAGCACAAATGATATCATAAACATCGGAAACGGCGGTCAGGCACGTCTTATCCGTGACAACGGAGCAGCCGCTGCTGCAACTACTGCCGCAGCAGCTCCGGAAGCAACAACTTCCAACGCTGCCGCAACTACAAAGGCTGCTGTAACTACAGTAAAGGCAGCAACAACTGCAAATTCAGGTTCCAAGACCGATTCACCCAAGACCGGTGTTGCATTCCCTGCACTTCCTGCCGCAGGTCTGACCGTTGCAGCAGCAGCGATCGCATTCGCTATGAGGAAGAAAGAGGACTAATAGCTCCGGTATTTCCGATCTGTACGGTATAATAACGGAATTAACAAGCCCCGAAGCAATGCTTCGGGGCTTGACTTTTATATGCTCAATGCTGTTCAGTATTTATCTGAATTGCAGCGCACCGGTGTTCTCAAGAGTCTTGAGCAGGGTGAAACGTGCTTCATCCCGGCATTCCGGCTTTGCCATGTAGTACATATATGTTTCAAGGACATTCAGGGGACTTGCCGTTCTTCCTTCGATCTTGAACTGTTCAAATCCCATAGGCACGTACTTCTCCCATATAGCCTCCGGTGAAATGTGTGTACGCAGACTGCGTATCTCAAATATCCCACGCTGAGAGAAGGGACAGTCACGGAAATGGTCGGGATCATACTTCTCAACATTGAACGGAGTATTCGGATAGCGTCTGATATGCTCATTATAGGCTATCTGCTGAACTCCTATGGAGTGATAATGTGCTGAACGCCTGGGACATCCCGGCTCACAGCAGGCATTTACAAGCAGTTCACAGTCAGCCTTTCTCGGCAGCTTCTCCAGCACCTCGAAGTTGTTGTTGAAGTCGTAGTCAACTACGACTATGGAGTAATCCTTGCCCAGTTCTTCCTCCAGGGCAGCAGGATCAGTGATGCGCTTGCAGGTGGAGCTCGTGAGCTTGTACTTAGGGTAGTTTTTGCGGATATAGCTCTCCAGCAGGGGAGACATAACGATAGCCTCGTTCAAGCCGTTGTTGGCGAGATTGAGTATCATGTTGCAGAAATCATCGTTGAGATGTTTCTTCTCCAGTGCAGGATTGGTGAAGGTAAAGCGGAGCGGGATGCCGCGGTCATTGAAGGCTTTGATGACTCCCTTGACGAAGTTCTTGTCAACAACTCCGCCCTGAGTCCTTCCGCCGTTCCATATTGCAGGCGGGAATACTCCGTACACGGAAGCGATCTCCACGCCTTCACGGAAGAAGTCCGGACGTGCTCTGAGCATTTCCGCAAACATCAGGTTCAGCTTGAAATTGCCCGAAAAGTCGGGAAGATGAAAACGTACTCTCATGTGTTTCTCTCCTGTTATAATATCATTATCAGCAGCGGATATCTGCATCGCCTACAGCGGAAAGTTCACAGCATCTCCTCTCTCGGAGGATACCATATATCCGGCGGAGCTTATGCGGCGCTGCAAACAGCCCCGGCATTCCGCAGCCTCCTCGCCGGTGCATATCTTGTTATCGTACAGGTCGTACTTCTTTCTCACATTAACTGGGGACAGATTAGGCATGACCACGTTGCAGCCGGTTTTCAGTCCCAGCTCTCTGCCCACGGGAGAGATAGTACCCAGCGCAGTAGTTGCCGGCAGCAGCACCTCGGGGAACATCAGGCGGAGAATACCCAGCAGTCTCAGGGTAAGCTCCAGCGTACCGCCCGGCTCCTGTGCGAACGGTGTGGAGTGATGGGGGACAAAAGGGCCTATGCCTATCATCTGGGGCTGAAGCTCCCGTAGGAAACGCAGGTCAGCGATGATATGTTCCGTGGTCTGTCCGGGAGCTCCCACCATAAAGCCTGCACCGACCTGATATCCCAGCTCTTTAAGAGTAAAAAGGCACTCCTTGCGGTTTGACAGGCTCATTTCCTCAGGGTGGAGCTGACGGTACAGCGGCTCGCTCGCAGCTTCATGGCGCAGAAGGTACCTGTCCGCACCTGCCTCACGCATTTTCCTGTAGCTCTCTCTGCTGCGCTCGCCCAGTGACAGGGTAACGGCGCAGTCCGGGTGTGCGGTTTTAATATCACGAATGATACCGCACATCATATCATCAGTGAAGAAAGCGTCCTCACCGCCCTGCATGACGAAGGTACGGAAACCGAGTCTGTAGCCCTCATCAGCGCAGGCGAGGATCTGCTCCCGGGACAGTCTGTAGCGGTCAGCGTCCTTATTGCTGCGTCTTATGCCGCAGTAAAGGCAGTCGTTTTTGCAGTAGCTGGAGATCTCGATAAGTCCCCTGAGGAACACCTTGTCGCCGTAGTGCTGCCGTCTTACCTCATCTGCACGTTCACGGAGGAGGTCAGCAGCAGCTTTGTCCCCGGTCTCGATAAGAGACTTCAATTCGCTGTCAGTCAGATCTCCTGTCCTGTACAGCTTCTCAACGATCTCTGTCATATCAGCCGCCAAGTCTTATCATTTCGTCGATGCAGCGTCTTGCAGAAGCGATAAGCTCATCGTCCATGAGTATCTCGAAGGCTTCTCCGCTGTCCATACCTGTAAGGGTGTTGTATACGTCAGGCAGGGTAGTGATCTTCATATTTCTGCATACTATATCCTTTGTAACAGGCCAGAACTTCTTGTCCGGACAGTCGTACTGAAGATGCTCGGAGATAGAGGTCTCAGTGCCGATGATAAATTCCTTGTGGTCGGATTTCTTTGCAAAGTCCATAATACCGCTGGTAGAGCCGACATAGTCTGCAAGCTCAACAACAGCAGGTACACATTCCGGATGGACCAGGAACAGGGCATCCGGGTGTTTTCCCTTAGCCTTCAGCACTTCCCTGGGAGTGATAGCTGCATGGGTAGGACATCCGCCGTTCAGCAGTTTAATGTCCTTCTCGGGACACTGAGCCTTTACCCAGCTTCCGAGGTTGCAGTCGGGGATGAACAGCAGCTTGTCCGCATCCAGAGCCCTTACGATACGAAGAGCGCTGGAAGAAGTAACGCACACATCGCACACGGTCTTCAATGAAGCTGTGGTATTGATATAGGCTACAACTGTTCTGTCAGGCTCCATTGCCCTTATCTGTGAGATCAGCTCCCTGTCCATCTGTTCAGCCATGGGACATCCTGCCTCGGGGTTTGCAAGGAAGACACGCTTCTGAGGAGAGAGCATCTTTGCGGTTTCAGCCATGAAGTGAACTCCGCAGAAGATGATATTATCTGCATCAGTCTTTGTAGCATCAACGCTGAGCTTGTAGCTGTCTCCGGTGAAGTCGGCTATCTCCACTATTTCACGGGCCTGATAGCTGTGAGCGAGGATAGCGGTATTGGTCTCTTTTTTCAGTTTCAGTATCTTTTCCTGTAATTCACGTACAGTCATATCAATTCTCCTTTACGGTATGGCTTAGCTATGATATCACTATTATATCACTTTTCAGCCGCTTCTGCAAGAGCTTCAGCTATTTTAGAGGTCATGCCGGTGCAGGAAAGGGGAGCATCAGGGGAGTCTCCCTTTATGTCAGCAGTTCTGTAGCCTGCATCGAGTACTCTGTTTACGGCAGCTTCTATGGCGTCAGCCTCCTTGCTCAGACCGAAGGAGAAACGGAGCATCATGGCTGCGGAGAGTATAGTGGCAATGGGATTGGCCTTGTTCTGTCCGGCAATATCCGGAGCACTTCCGTGTATAGGCTCATACATACCTCTTGTGCCGCTGCCGAGAGAAGCTGAGGCAAGCATACCGATAGAACCGGTTATCTGTGAAGCCTCATCGGAGAGGATGTCTCCGAACATATTCGATGTCAC
>DNLQ01000228.1 GCA_003488415.1 Ruminococcus sp.
GAACAATACCCTGATACTATATCCAAAAAGCTCAAGGTCCCCTCATCACTCGGATATGATGCGGATCAGATCGGAATCAGCTCTTTTGCAGGCGAGTACAGCGGAAAGTTCCTGTACCATTGGTATGCCGGTTTGTAAACACCCTTGACATCACCGCCGGATCATACTATAATTAATGTACCCTCAATAACCGATCGCCCCGAAGGGCAAAACAGACATTGATCAAGCTGTTACCGCCGCAGAACTGTGCTGCGGCAAAAAAGCACTACCATACGGAGGAATACTATGAAATACGGGCTTGTACTTGAAGGCGGAGCTATGCGTGGACTTTTCACCGCCGGAGTCATCGACGTACTTATGGAAAACAATATCGACTTTAACGGTGCTGCGGGCGTATCAGCAGGTGCCTGCTTCGGATGCAACTATAAATCCCGCCAGCCCGGAAGAGCTGTCCGCTATAACCTGCGTTTCTGCCGTGACAAGCGTTATTGCAGTGTAAAGTCTCTTCTGACTACCGGGGATATGTTCGGAGCAGAATTCTGCTACCACACTATCCCCGATGAGCTTGACAGATTCGATACCGAGACCTTCCGAAACGATCCAATGGAGTTCTTTGCTGTCTGCACTGACATTGAAACAGGAAAGGCTGTATACCACCGCTGTCATGATGCCGGCTACCACGATCTTGAATGGATAAGAGCTTCCGCTTCAATGCCGCTTGCCGCAAGGATAGTCCACGAGGACGGCAGAAAGCTGCTTGACGGCGGTATTTCCGACTCCATCCCGCTTCGTTTCATGGAAGCTGCCGGATACAAGAGAAACGTAGTTATCCTCACACAGCCCCGGAACTACATAAAGCTCCACAGCCGCAGCGAAAAACTGATAGCCATGCGATACCGGAGATATCCGGAACTTGTGAAGGCTTGCAGCAGCCGTCCGGAGATGTACAATCATCAGCTGCGGTACGTAAAGGATGCAGAAGCTGAGGGAAGAGCTTTTGTCATTGCTCCGCCGGAAAAGCTCCCGATAGGTCATATAGAACACGACCAGGATGTGCTGCTGGAGGTATACCGTATCGGAAGGCTCACTGGAAAGAAGTGCCTTGAAAGTCTCCGTGACTTCATGGAGAAGGACAGATAAAGTACATACCCTTTCTCCTCTGTGTGCGGATGCTTTGCACAGGCTTTGAACCAAAGTCCTGAAACGTAAAAGCATTCCTGTGAGTTCCGTCCGGCTGCGGATAGAATAATTCACACTCTCTTACAATGATCGCCACATTATTCTCAATAAAAAAGCCATAGTACTTCTGAGTAAATACAAGAGTACTATGGCTTTAATTATGTCCTTTTCACGGATCAATACTTCTGTCAGCCAAGATCAACGAATTTTACATTGTCCGGTGTAGGGTTACTGCGGTTGGTAAGATCCTTCAGTACTGTTATAATTGAAGTATCAACTGAGGAAACCATCCTTACCATTGCTGTCTTGTACATTACGCTTACATAGCCGTTAGGTGTTTCATGTGCCTTCATAAGAGCTGCCAGTGCAGTATTGACATTGTTGATCATACGGTTATTTGCATCAGGCATACCGTCTCCCGGAATAGCAACTACAAATTCATCAGAGCCTGTACGGTAGATAGAACCCTTCTTGAAGAACTTCTTCAGTATATCAACTGTTGATACCAGGACAGCGTCACCAGCATCATTGCCGTACTTTGTATTCACGCTGCTGAAATCACTTATGTTGAACATTGCGAAATAACAAGGCTTCTCGGCACTGATAAATTTCTTGTCCATATCCATTGAGAATGCCACTCGGTTATTGACATCTGTAAGAACGTCCTTGAATACCGCCTTGTTCAGTGACTCCTTGGTCTTTGCGTTCTTCTGTACGGCTGAATCAAGTCTCTCTGCTGTAGCCTGCTGCTTCTTGTTGATGAAGTGGAACAGGAGCATAAGTCCGAGTACGGACAGTCCGAAGACAGTGAGATAAACTCTCATGTTACGTGTGAGTGAGAATACCTCGCTCCTTGTATCGTCGATCATCAGCAGCCAGCCGTGATCTGCCATATAGGTGTAGGCTGAAACGTACTTCTCTCCGTTCGCCTTGTACTCAAAGTTTCCTGTATCGTCTTCCGTGCTGCCCTTGTACTTGCTGCAAAGCTCAAGAAGTGTGTCATTATCTGTAACAGTGGATATCTTTGACTTGTCAACATTGAAGATATACTTGTTGTCAACGGCATTGACCATGCTGTAGAAGGAATTGTTTATTCCTCTTATGGACATTTTGTCAAGAGTCTCTGTCAGCGCATCGATGAATACATCCAGACCTACAAATCCTACAGGCTGACCATCATCTCCGTATACTGCTTTATACATGGAAACTATCTGCTTTCCGGATGCAGAAGAAATGATGATTCCCGCATTGTATACTCCGTCTCCTGCTGCCTTCATTGCATCCTGAAGCTCACGGAGTCTGCTGTCATCGCCGTCCTTTACAGGACGTGCTATCATGCCTACTACATCAGGATTCGTATGAGCAAGAACGTGTGTGTTCCACTCGCTGACATAGATACCTTCCAGGTTTTCAATATCATCTGAGAAGTCTTCTGTGTACTTCTGGGCAACATCAACAGCAGCTTTATCGTTAGGATGAAGGAGCAGTTCTTTTATCTGTCCTGCCTTGCTGTAATAGATCAATGTCTTTTCAGCATTCTCAACATAGCTGTCAATGATATGCGCTCTTTCATCTGTGATCGTACTCATGTGATCCAGTGAATTCTGTCTTGTGCTCCTGTTTACAGTAAAGGCGATGAGGAAAAAGATCACCACCATTATGATAAGCTGTAATATCAGGATCAGATTAATAGTTGAAACAGGTTTTTTCCCTTTCATTTTCTAATTCCTTTCAGCGGCGTATCCGCTATTTTTTCATCACTCAGCCTTTCGTGCGTCACCCGATCCTGCGGAAAGACTTTCATATTAACGGCCGAAAAGACCTCCGACGATACCTCTTCCCTTCTTCTCTTCAGAAACCTCATCCTCGTCATCTTCAGCAGCTCTCATAAGTTTGTTCACTCTTTTTTTCAGGTAATCTCCCTTTGCCCTTTCTGAGGGAGGAGTGTACACCGGCTTCTGCGGCTGATCAGGTGAAATATACCCTGATGCTCCTGAATTCTGTATGCCGCCCTGCATAACACCCGTCCGGGCTGCATTCACTGACGGAGGAGGAACATTGAGTCCCGCTCCTGCAGGAGCTGAAACAAACTTTGAGACCTCACTAACACGTATGAGCCTGTCGCTTACTACAATTACAGACTGTGCATTTGAGCTGTTTAATGATACGATATAACCAAGACAATTATTACACGGGAGGATAAGACCACGTGATAAAATATGTACCAGCATTATCGCTTCGATGGCACTTTCATTATACGTCTGCACTATCCTTAGCGCTTCGATCTCTGCGTGTACCACACCCGGCTGTCCGCCTGTATTTTCCGTCCTGCTGAATCCTGTACAGATCTTTCCGCTTCTGGTATAAATTACACATACCGTATCGTCATACCCGAATTTATCGCCTGAACTTATACGGCTCTGTATAATATCCATAGCTGCGCTGTACATAAATTCGTATGCCATTAAACCACCCATTTCTATGATTGCTACTCTGAAAGCCTTCTGCTTACAGATCTCATCCGACCTGATAATAAAAGACATTTCCCGGAACATCTGAATCCTGCTTCAGTATATCTTTAAAGCATGATCAATTGTCCCGGAAAATAATTATACATCATTTGAGCGTGGTATTGCAACTCATATATTGCAGAAAATGACCATTTTTAAAGTAAAAAAGCAATATCTGGTTAGTTCAGCGCATTACAGGAGATCATTCAATAAAGAATACCCTGTCAGGTTTCCTTTCAGGTGCAAGCGGCGGCTCACCCTCAGGATAGCCTACGGCAAGATGTCCGATACCGATATACCTGCCCTCAAGTCCAAGGCGTTCAAGTATTTCTTTGCCGATATTTCCCTCAAACTCTTCCTTTGCACGGTGTATCCATACACTTCCGAGTCCGAGCTCATGCGCTTCAAGCATCATGTTGCCAAGTGTGAGAGAACCGTCACAGACTCCGGTAGTACCATCACCAGGAACGATAACGATGATGATAGCAGGAGCTCCGTAAAAAGGATCAAACCCCTTGTCCCAGCCGCCGATCTCACAGTTTGCAGCAGATATACGGTCACGCAGTTCCCTGTTTGTTACTGCTATTATCTTCGGCAGCTGCTCATTCCAGCCTGAGGCAGCATACAGACCTGCTTCAATAATGCTCTCCAGCATCTCTTTTGGCACTGGATCAGAACGGAATCTGCGGATACTGCGCCTTTCTCTGATCGTCTTCATTAATTCAGTCATAATTTCCACTCCTTTATCAAAAATAACCAATACATTCAAATCACAGCAAATGTATCTATGTACATTTTACATTATCCTTAATTAAATGTCAATAGCAATATTGTTTTTATTTACACATTATTCCCATTTAACACCGGAAAGTGTTATATCATGCTCCACAGCAGGTATATCATCGCTCACTCTGCCCATAAGGAACTTTATATCCGCCTTCATATCAGCTGAAAACGGCACTTCAAATGTGTACTCCGCCGGTTCCGCTCCCACTGTTATGGTCTTTTCAAGGTAACGGTTGTACTCACCGTCTTCTACTGTCACAGTGACCGGTCGCTCAACCGTGGACTGGACAGTAAAACTTAGAGTATGAGTCTCCCCTGCCCTGACCTGCTGTCCCTCCAGCAGTGCCATAACACTGTACGGCTTTTCGCCCAGAGTCACAACATGAGCCACTGAACAGCCGTCCTTATTGGTGAGTCCGGCTTCTGCACCCTCTCTGTACAGCGACAGCGAAGCAGAAGTCTGGACTGTAGGTGTGAAGTCACTGCCGTTCCTGCTGTAGACTCTCACATAGTCAATGTCAAAATGCTTCTCTCCGCCGGCAAATATGTCCGGATCGGCATAGATACCGTCAACGCCGTCAAAATGTCCTCCAACGGCAAGATTCAGCAGCAGATAGAAATTCTGATCGAAGGGTGCAGGGTACGCACGGTTCACTGAATACCATTCAGACTGCCGGCTGTAGAGATTATCGTCAACGTACCAACGGATCTCATCCTTGTCCCATTCAATACTGTAGGTATGCCAGTTCTCAGTGGAATCCCCGCCGGCAAAATCGTAGTTTCCGGTGAGATAGGTATTATTCGGCCATACATCTCCAAAATGGATAGTTCCGCATATCTTCTCCGGAGTGCTTCCCCAGCCCTCCATTATGTCTATCTCGCCGGACGCTGCCCAGCCTCCGTATACGCTGTCCTCGGGAAGCATCCATATCGCCGGCCACAGTGACTTTCCGGAATCGCACCTTGCACGTACCTTCACTTTTCCTCCGCATACCGAAAATTTGTGCTGTGTACTCAGACGTGCAGAGGTATACTCATAGCTGCCCTGTACCGGATCGGTGTAGTTCTCCTTGCGTGCAGCTATTGTGAGTATTCCGTCATTCAACGAGGTATTTGAGTCAGTGTAGCATTCCTGCTCATTGTTGCCCCAGCCGTTAGTTATGTAATTTCCCTTGTCATCAGTCTTCCAGTTGCCAAGCTCATACGACCATTTCTCCATGTCCAGCTCTGTACCGTCAAATTCATCGCTCCAGATCAGCGTGTAGTCTCCGGAAGCCGGTTTTCCCAGCAGGAAATCGCTGAGACGTATGAGTTCATCCTGTGATGCTCCTGTGCTGCGTGCCCTTACAAGATCAAAGGTGTTCACAGCTCCGTCGCCGTTGTAGTCCATATCCACTGCACATAATCCGGGCATACAAATTGCCATAGCTGCTGTAAGTACAGCCGACACCGCCGCTGCTGCAAATTCTTTCTTCTTCATTCTTTTACCTCCGTATCCAGTATGTACATTACTTCCCTTACCGTCCGTCCGCTGAAAATACTCTCCTGTACTTCATCCGTCAGAGTAAAACCCATGTGCTCATAAAAGCCTCTTGCCCTGGTGTTTTCCTCCAGTACCCAAAGTATCACGCTGGTGAAGCCCTGTGATCCAAGCTCTTTGATGCAGAAGTCCATAAGTCTCCGCCCGATGCCCCTTTCCATGTACTCCGGCAGGAGATATAACGATACCACCTCACCGCAGCCGGAATACTTCTCCCAGCGTGAAGCACAGAAGCAGGCTGTTCCTACAAGTATGCCGTTATCCTCTGCTGCAATATTGTTCCAGCCCGGTCTCTCTATTCTGTCCGCCCAGCGTCCTTCGGGTATACTGTCAAGGTAGTCCTGAGGTATTATCCCCTTGTAAGCGTATTTCCAGCTTTTCTCATATATGCTGCTGATCTGATGACGTTCGCAGGCAGCTTTAATGTACCGTATTTCCATAATTTCCTCCGCAGTTATATATACATCAATTATAACCCGATAAAGTCAATAAGTCAACAAAAAGGACTCCCGGCTGTTCCGGGAGTCCTGTCAGGAACGGGTTCAAGCCTCGTTCTTTCTCCTTAATACGAATGCTGTGCCAAATGCAGTGAACATGAATGCAAGAGGTATTCCTGCTCCGGCAACACCGGTCTTCGGAGCGTTAGCGGGAACAACTGTTGCAACTGTGGTGGTAGTTGTAGTGGTAGTAGTTGTTGTAGTGGTAGTTGTTGTAGTTGTTGTAGTAACGATAGCGTCATCCACCATTGTTACAGTATTTCCGTCAACTCCTGTTGTGCCGGTAACTTCACCGTTGGTTATTGTGAATACTATGTCGGTCGTTACCTCGTATCCACTGGGAGCAGCTACCTCATGGAGAGTGTAGATTCCGTCTGCAAGGTCTTTTACAAGTGTTGCAGTATTTCCGGACTTCCATGTAAGAACCTGCCCGTCTGACCGGCTTATCAACTCTGCGCCTTCACCAAGCTGTACATTGTCAAGGTCAAATACTACTGTATTTCCCTTGAAGTCCTTGCCGGTGAGTGTAAGCTCAGCTCCTGCGATCTCTGTTCCGCCTGTATTGGTCTTTGCGATATTTACGTCAGTGCGTATAAGATCATCAACGATCATAACCGTACCGTCCTCGGTGACTGTTTCACCGGAAACGACTCCGTTGCTGATAGTGAATGTTACATCTGTGGTCACTTCGTATCCGCTGGGAGCAGCCACCTCATGGAGAGTATAGTTTCCGTCACGGAGCTCCTTGACTACAGTCGCAGTTGTGCCTGAAAGCCATGTCAGCTCTGTACCATTCTCAGTTGAAACAAGGGAGGCTCCCTCACCCATAACTGCCTTGCTGATATCGAATGTAACTGTATCGCCGTTGAAGTCTGTGCCTGTGAGTGTAAGCTGTGCACCTGCTACTTCGTCTCCTGCTGTGTCAGCCTTGGATATGCTCACATCTGAGAGTATCATATCGTCTGTGATGACTACTGTGCCGTTTTCAGTTACTGTATCACCTGTAACTGTACCGTTCTCAATGGTAAATGTGATGTCTGTGGTCAGCTCATAGCCATTGGGGGCTGTTACTTCGTGGAGAGTATAGGTTCCGTCTGCAAGGTTTGAAACAAATGTGGAAGTTGTACCGGAGCGCCATGTGAGTTCCGTTGTATCGGACTGACTCAGCATCTCGGCTCCTGTACCAAGTGTAACGTCATCAAGGCTGAAAGTAACATCATCGCCGTTGAAGTCCTTGCCTCTGAGTGTAAGCTCAGCGCCTGCAACCTCTCTGCCGTATACATTTGTCTTTGAAATGAATGCGTCTGTATGGAAGATATCATCTGTGATGATAACCGTTCCGTCAGATCTGACTGCTTCTCCTACAG
>DNLQ01000242.1 GCA_003488415.1 Ruminococcus sp.
ACTACAGGCTCAGGCTTTGCGGCAGGCGCCGGGGCAGGAGCAGAGACAACGGTAGCTCTTACCTTAGCGTCGCTTCTTCCGATACCGAAGAAACCGGACTTGCCCTCGTCCAGCACCTCAAAGCGGATCTCGCTGATACTCTTTCCGAACCTTCTTGCAGCGAGAGCCTTTGCTTCTTCAACTGTCTTAGCTGTAAATATCTCAGTCATTTTTTATACCTCCCAGGGGACTTGCCCCGTTATTTCCGATATTGCATCATTCAGAATCGCTGTCGTCGTAGCTGTCGCCGTACTTCTCAGCCATTCTCTTTCTTGCTTCCTTCAGCTTATCACGATTCTGCTTGTTCTGCTCCGAGCGTGAGATCTTCTCACCTTTCTCGTTTACTCTTCCGTTATTTGCCTGTTCAGCGGCAGCCTGATCCATCAGCTTCTGCATGAAGGTCTTCTTGCCGGGGTGCTTCTCAGCGTAGATGCGAGCCTTCTCCCTGTCCTTCTCAGCGATCTCAGCTATCTTTTCATCGGTGAAGTATCTGTTCAGCACATACATGATGATGAAGCTGAAAACAGATGACCATATCCAGTAGAAACCGATACCTGCGGGGAAGGTGAAAGCGAGCCATACAGACCACAGGGGCATGAACAGCATCATGCCTGTAAGGCATCCGCCGCCCTGCATATTGGGGTTGGTCTTTTTATTGTACCACTGTGAATAGAGTGAGGAAAGGAGCTGAACGAGACCTGAAACGATGGGGATAAGGAAGAGGATAACAGCCTCCTTGTTCCAGACCTCGGGGTGCAGAGTGGGAGTTTTTCCCAGATTAGCGCCAAATATTGTAAAATCCTCGTTGAAGTGGTACACACTGTCACGGAAGTTTTCTGCCAGATCCCTGAACTTCTCCGGGAACTGGCTTACCTTTTCCATAGTGAGCAGCTCACAGCGGAGGTTCTTCATATCAAATTCCCTGCCGCCGTTAGCGACAGAAAGTCCGGACGCTATCTCCACAGCGGCGCTTCTTACGCCCTTGCTGATGCGGAGGATATGTGTGATAGGCTTGTACACAACGTCCAGTACTCCGAACAGAAGGAACATCTGGATGAACATAGGCAGACATGAACCCATAGGATTCACGCCCTCCTTATCGTAGAGCTTCTGCTGTTCCTCCTGGAGTCTCTGGGGATTGCTCCCGTAGCTTTTTTTCAGCTTCTCCAGCTTTGGGTTGAGAAGGCGCATTCTTGCGGCGTTCTTCTGTGTCTTGTAGTTCACGGGCAGCAGCAGCAGCTTTGTCACTACAGTGAAAATGATTATGGATACGGCATAGTTGCCGCAGATGTTGTAGATCAGCTTCATCAGGTAGCCGAACGGCGTACCAATAATATCATACAGACTCAATTTTCAATACCTCTCAGCTTTCATATCTATCTTCTTTGATTCTTTCTGAGGTATCATCATGCGGCACGGTCAGATCTTCAAAATGATCGTACTTCTTTCTTACCCTGAATGTGAACTTCTCAGGAACATAGTCTATACCGCCCATTGACCAGGGGTTGCACCGGAGTATCCTCCATACAGTGAGAGCAGTCCCTCTGACAGCGCCGAAGCGTTTTACGGCTGTCAGGGCATAGGAGCTGCACGTAGGGTAATACTTGCACTTAGGCGGAGTGAGCGGAGAGATGAATCTCTGATAAAGCCTAATCAGACCGATCACAATATACTTCATTTCTTCTGCATTTTCCTGACGCACCGTTCGATATCCGGCACGCCTCTTTTTTCCATATAACCGCAGTACTCATCTGAACTGATCTCTGTGAGCTTAGTCCTTGCGACGATCACAAGGTCGATGCCGACAGGCAAGGAGAGCTCGGCATTTCTGTATGCGAGCCGCACAAGGCGCTTGGCTCTGTTGCGGCGGACAGCATTTCCGATTTTCTTTCCGGCTGTAATACCGAGGCGGTTATAAGGTCTGCCGTTAGGTCTGACGTAGATGACGGAGTACTCAGAGGCGATATATCTGCCTTTTTTGTACAGAGTCATAAAGTCTTTGTTATCGTTAAGAATTTCCGTATAAAGCATAATAATACCACATCCGGAGAGCGAACATACTCCGGATTAACAAAAAAGACCACAAAAAATGAATTTTTGTGGTCAGCGTCGTCAGTGAGTTAATCTTGCTCTGCCCTTAGATCTTCTACGAGCTAAAACCTTTCTGCCGTTCCTGGTAGCCATGCGCTTCATGAAGCCATGCTCCTTCTTACGGTGGATCTTCTTGGGCTGGTATGTTCTCTTCATTCTGTATCCTCCTCTCCTGGATCAAATAAATACAAGAATCAGCCCTGACGATGGGTGATCCTGATTTACATAGTTAATTGACTGACAGACACAACTGTCCGCATTACACTGTACAATTATACTTCAAAAAAACCGATCTGTCAAGCCTTTTGCGGAAAATTTTTTCACCGTACCGGATTTTTATATATTTTACCGATTGGCGGCAAGGGGATCCGGCATTTTATTGACAGATATGGGATTCTGAAGGGGCAGCGCCCTTTTCCGGAGTCCGGAGTCCATACGGGACACCACCGGCAACTATTCCACATAAC
>DNLQ01000008.1 GCA_003488415.1 Ruminococcus sp.
CAATACCGGTCACAGTGGGCTGTGAACGACATTGCACGTCAGCAAGAGATATCTTTGTGAGTGCTGATTGATAAGAGACTTCATTTATATGCTTCAATTTAGTTAAAAATTAAAAACTGTACAAAAAACAAGTCGGATATAACGAATTTTTGTACAAAAATATAAAATCACGGATTACCGCTTGACACGTGTAACACATTGTGTTACAATGATTGTGTTGGATGTGTTACAACATCTTTCAAAACATAACACCTGTGAAAAAGGGGAGTAAGAAAATTGGTAGATAGTAAAGTAACAAGGAGCATCCGTGCAGATGCTGAAACGATCGAGAGATTTAAAGCACTGTCTGAACAGTTCTCAAATCAGGGAGAATGCCTTGAAAGTCTGATAAGAGCGTATGAAATGGATAATGCCAAGGATTGTGAAGTTGAAATGAGATCTGAGATCAGGAGCTTTGAATCACACACTAATGCACTCTATGGGCTTTATATAAGCTCGATAGAGAAAATCGTAGAATTAAAAAAGAAGATCAGTTATCTTTCTGAACAGATCAAAGATATGACAAATAAGATAGCGGTGTATGAAAGCGTAACTAATGATGAGGCAAATGAACAAAAGGAGAAAGAGACTGACAGCAAGCGTTTAAAGAATATTGGTGAACTGTGGGCAAGGAACAGAGACCTCAATGAGGAAAATGAAAGATATAAGGCAGAGAATTCTGAGCTTATAGATAATAATAAAAAAATGATAAAAGAAAACGCTGAATTGTCTGCCAGAATAACAGAACTAAAAGCTGAACTCCAGATAAAGAATAAACAAAATGAATTTGAAATTACCAAAGCCTTGAACGAAAAAGAAGCTGTCCATTTAAAAAGGGTTGCTGAACTTATGGATGCTAAAGATAAGTTAGCAAATGAACTTTTTGAACTGAAAAAAAGTTTATAAAAATGAAATAAAGCGCAATATTATTAATACGGCAATAAAACACATAAAACATCAATATACAAAGGAGTAATATCATGGAATTCAAAGAAGTCATCAAAAACCGCTACTCCTGCAAGAAATACAGCTCAAAGCCTGTACCGCAGGAAAAGCTCACCGCTGTACTGGAAGCCGGACGCCTCGCACCTACTGCAAAGAACCTCCAGGAGCAGCATATCTACGTGATACAGTCTCCGGAGATGCTGGAAAAAATAGACACCGTTACCCCCTGCCGCTACGGCGCACCTGTAGTACTTGCTGTAGCCTTCGACAGGAACAACGTGTACACCTACCCCGGCGAGAAGCGTGACTCCGGCATCGAGGACGCTGCTATAGTGGCTACACACCTTATCCTCGCTGCCGCAGACCAGGGCGTTGACAGCTGCTGGCTCAACTGCTTCGATCCGGACAAGGCAAAGTCCCTTCTGGGACTTCCCGAAAATGAGGACATACTCATGCTCCTTGACCTGGGTTATGCCGCAGAGGGTGCAGGTCCCCTGCCTAACCACAATAGCCGCAAGCCACTGGAGGAGACCGTTTCTTATCTCTGATACGCACTTTGCGGATGTAAACACGGTCACAGCTCAGGGAACTGCCCGGGACAATCCGGATATTCTGTTTTATGGAGGAAATATGGCACTTTTTAAGAAGAAAATGACACACCAGGTAACAGAGGATACCTGCAAGAATCACCTTGATGTAATGCGAGCAAACTATCATGAAGCTCCGGTAACATCAAAGTCACTCCCGAAGCCGCTGTGGATACGGCTGCACAGGAAGGATGCACTGAACGTGGTATACCGTGACAAGGACACAGTTTTCAGCAAGGGAGAGATATACTACGGCTGTATAGTACAGGCGAACGAGATGCTTTTCCAGAAGGGCAATAATCTTGACCTTCCGGCAAACGTCATCTACTCCACCCATCCCATTGCGGAGGAATATCCGGGATTTCTCAGAGGGATATGCCACGAGATATTCAGCTATAAGGGCAAGCCGGCAGAGGAGGTACCTGTGGAGTACCGTGAGATCGTAAGGATAATCACTGACGAGGTTGACCGCTCAGATGCCATGCTCACGGTGAGTATGCCCCATCCCGAGGACGACAGCAGGACTGTTGAAAATATAGACCTGCACTTCTGTTCAGTCATCGTCTTTCACAAGGACATACCGGGAGGCTGTCTGCAAGGCTCTTACCTCCCTGTTATCGCAGCTCCGGAGCTTTCACCTGCTGTACTTATACTCCCCAAGGAGTACTGGACTGCTCCCTATTACGAGCTTGACTGAGCTGAATAGTACTTTCAGACAGGACTCCCCCTTCCGGGAGTCCTGTATTTTTATCAAAGGACACCCTGCGAGTGAAGGTGTCCTTTGATAAAACTGTGCTTTTTTCAGTATTCAGCTATTATACGGAGAATTTCCGGGATCGTTGATGAAGTCGGCAACGATGTATCTCGGACGTGCCTTCACCTCTGAGTAGATCTTTCCCACGTACTCGCCGATGATGCCCAGTGCCAGAAGCTGCAAGCCGCCGATGAACCAGATAGAACACATCGTGCTTGACCAGCCGTGTTCGGAGAATCCGCCGATCTTGGCGATTATCGACCATATTATCGCTATAAGGCTGAGTACGGACATGATGCCGCCCACAGTCGTTATCAGCTTCAGCGGCTTCACGCTGAATGATGTGATGCCGTTTATGGCGAATGCCAGCATCTTCTTCAGGGGATACTTGCTCTCACCGGCAAATCTCTCCGCACGCTCATAATACACATTGCAGCTCTGGAAGCCAATAAGCGGCACCATTCCACGGAGGAAGAGATTCACTTCCTTGAAGTTCGCAAGCTCCTGGAGGACTCTGCGGCTCATAAGGCGGAAGTCTGCGTGGTTGTATACAACGTCCGCACCCATCACCTTCATGAACTTGTAGAAGCTCTCAGCGGTGAACTTCTTGAAGAATGTGTCTGTATCACGGGCGCTGCGGACTCCGTATACCACCTGATTCCCCTCGTAGTACTTCTCCACCATAGCGTCTATGGTGTTGATATCGTCCTGGAGGTCGGCGTCCATGGTGATAGCCATGTCGCATATGTCCTTTACGGTCATAAGTCCGGAGAGAACAGCGTTCTGATGTCCGCTGTTGTGTGCGAGGTTGATGCCGGAGAAGAACTGAGGATCGGCTTCATGAAGCTCCTGTATTATGCTCCAGGTCTTGTCCTTCGAGCCGTCGTTGACGAATACCACACGGCTCTCCTTTGAGATAAGACTGCGCTCTATGAGTGACTGATACTTCTCCTTTAATCTCTTTGCTGTCTCATGCAGTACTTCTTCCTCGTTGTAGCAGGGTACTACCATGTATAATATCTCTGGTGATGACATATCTGTAAACTCCTTGTGATGTGATGATATATATTATACCACATCGGAGCGTTTACGTCAACGCCATGCAGGTTAAAAAAATACACAAATATTCGGGCATTTTTTTTACATCCCGGTATCGGTGACTATACAGCAGCCGGGATAGTAATGCTCCAGTATCTCACGCCAGGAGCTCCCGGACTTTGCCATAGCGTTTGCACCGTACTGGCTCATACCAACTCCGTGTCCGAAGCCGTGGGTAGTGAAAACAGCCTCGCCGTCACGATAGGTCACTGTAAAGCAGGCTGAGCGCAGTCCCAGGGCGGTGCGGAGGTCGCTGCCGGTCACTGTCATATCACCGACGGCAGCGTCCAGCACAGTGCCGGAGGGAGTAGTCCTTCCCGGCACTATCCAGCCCGTCATGTCCTCTCCCAGCACGACTCCGGGGAAGGCATCGGTGAGACGTTTCTCCAGCACCGGCTGCGGATAGCGTGCCTCCTCGGAATACCTGGGAGCTTCCGTATCTGCGGCGCTGTCCACCGGAACAAGGTAGTCCACAGGCGTTCCCCAGGCGTTTTCGGCACTCTCCGTCACTCCCGAGGACATGGAGTGGAAGGCTGCTATTATAGGCTCTCCGGCGTAGGTCATTATGTACGGCATCACCTCGTCCACCGCTGAGGACAGCTTCTCCATATTCCCTTCATACGCTGTACCGTAGTAATGGCGGATCTGACTGTCAGTCAGGCAGCCCTGATACTTTGCAGTATCATTTGAGAGGTCGGCGCCGCAAAGCTCCGGCGTAGGGGACTCCTTCTCCCTCAGTACCTGCCGGACTGCATATGTGTGGGCGGCGACTATCTGCGCTTTAAGCGCCTCCGGCTCAAAGGATGCCGGCATTTCTGCTGCTGCCGCTCCTATAAGGTAGTCACGGACGGGCACCTTCATCACCTCTCCGGTATTCACATCAAGCACCTTGTAAAAGCCCTCGTCTGCCGGCTGCTCAGGCATCTCAGCTTCCGGTATCACTGCTGTATGCGGTGCGGCAGGCTTGTTCATGCGCCCGGATATGTATACCGGTATTGCCGGTATGATCGTTATTGCGGCTGCCGCTGCTATGACGGCTGTTATATATCTGTTCATGGCTCTCTCCTTTGATGACAGTGTTTGTACAAGTATATGCCGCTGCTGCTGTGTTGATTCCACGCCCCGCCGGACTGCCCCGGTATGCCCGTAAACCGCACCCTCCCGGCAGTCTCCGGTCACAGTGTGCCGCATACAGCTCAGTCCTCCGGCAGCTCACACTGTAAAAATATCCGCAGCCTGTAATGTTGCCAAATTGTATTTGACAGCGGCGGAATTATGGTGTATAATTAAAAGTGTGTAATCATACAAAGAATCATATCAGGAGGGTAACATAATGCCGTCATTTCTTTCAGGTGCCAATATCACCGGTTTATGCAGAGAGCTTGAGGAAAGGTCAAATATCCGCCCGGAGCTTTACGAAAAGTACAACGTGAAGAGAGGTCTCCGCAACAGCGATGGTACAGGCGTAGTCGCCGGGATCACCAATATCTGCAACGTTCACGGATACCTGCTCAATGAGGGTGAGGTAGAGCCTATCCCCGGTCAGCTCATTTACCGTGGCTACAGTATCAGCGACCTGGTCGAAAATGTTGAAGCAGAGGACAGATACGGCTACGAGGAGGTAGTCTTTCTTCTGCTGTTCGGAAGACTCCCCAATGCAAAGGAGCTCCAGAACTTCACTACCTATATCTCCGTAAAGAGAGACCTGCCGAACGGCTTTGTTGAGGATATGATACTCAAAGCCCCCTCCAAGAATATAATGAACAAGCTGGCACGCTCCGTGCTGGCTCTGTACTCCTATGACGACGAATGCGAGAACAAGGGCATCGAGAACGAGATGCGCACTGCTGTGAGCCTTATCTCAAAGCTCCCTGTCATAATGGCTAATGCCTACCAGGTAAAGCGCCGTGTGTTCGATAACCAGAGCATGATAATGCACCCTATAAACTACGAGGAAAATACCGCACAGTGCATCCTTTCCCTGCTCCGCCCCGACAGA
>DNLQ01000017.1 GCA_003488415.1 Ruminococcus sp.
ATATTCTTCGCGGGCCTTATTCTGTTCTTCCTCGGCCTGATTGGCGAATATATAGGAAGGATGTTCCAGGGAATGACGCACAATCCGCAGTTTGTAGTGCGGAGTGTATATACACAGAACAGTGCAGGCTCAGTTGCCCGCACTCAGCAAAATGTAAATGTTAACAGCGAAAGGAGGACGGAGGACGATGATCCTTCCGGAGAGAAATAAGATGAAGAAAGTACTGATTCTTGGTGCCGGTATTTACCAGGTTCCCCTAATCAAAACAGCTAAGAAGCTCGGTATTTATTCAATCGTAGTAAGTATCCCGGGAAATTATCCTGGGTTTGAACTTGCAGACAAAGTCTATTACGAGAATACGACAGACTATGCCAAGATCCTGGAGATCGCTCAGGAGGAGAAGATCGACGGAATCGTTACTGCCGGAACTGATGTTGCGGTAATCACTATCGGCAAAGTCTGCGACAAGCTCGGACTGACAGGCCTTTCCGAGGAAGCTGCCAAGATCGCTACTGACAAGCTCAGAATGAAGGAAGTTTATGAAGAGTACGGTGTCAGGACAGCGAGATACAGAAAAATCTATTTCGACAACGAAAATTACGCGTCAGATATAGCAGAGCTGACTCTGCCGGTAATGTTCAAGTCAGTCGATTCATCCGGAAGCAGAGGCATCCGCAAGGTAAACAGCCCTGAGGAATTCGATGACGCAAGAGAATATGTAAGAGCAAATACAAGATCCGACTACTTCATCGTTGAAGAGTTCATAGCAGGCGAGGAGTTCGGAGCACAGGCATTCGTAAGAAACGGCGAGGTAAAGTTCATCCTTCCGCACGGCGATTACGTATTCACGGGTGACACAGGTGTGCCGGTAGGCCACTTTGCACCATATGACCTCTCAGAGGATATCATAGCTGACGCAGAGAAACAGCTTGTCGGAGCAATCCGCGCGATGAAGCTCGACAACTGCGCTATCAATGCTGACTTCATCATGAGAGACGGCAAGACATACGTCCTCGAGATCGGCGGACGTTCAGGCGCAACCTGCCTGGCTGAGCTGACAGCTATCTACTATGATTTCGACTACTATGAGAAGATCCTCCTGACAGCGCTTGGCGAAGATGTAGACTTTACACCTGGCCCGCTTGCTGCAAATGGCGGAGTTCCGAACGCAAGCAAGCTTCTGATGAGCGACAGAGACGGACATATCGTATCACAGGAAGACAGCAATCCTGCTGACCCTGATATAGTAGAAGTACAGTTTGACTATAAGCCGGGCGATGAGGTCCACAAATTCCGCGTCGGACCGCACCGCATAGGACATGTTATCTGCAAGGGCGAGACTCTTGACGCAGCAGTAGCAAAACTCGATGAGGCGTTGAGCCGCGTTAAGATTACAGTAGAATAAGCTTAATAAATGTCTATTCTATTCACGCTGACGGCATGGTAAAGTGTTTTTACGAGGGGCTTAATTTACAGGACCGGAGAATGCTAGGAGGCAAAATGAACAAAAGACTGAGCCTTATTTTCAGAACATTTGCGGCAGTTATTCTTATGGCTGCCTTCATAATGGGATCAGCCCTGCTTGATGACGGCACCGTGTACGCTGCCGGTGGCATGGCAGCGCCGAAACTGACCAAGCTGCAGTACTATCAGACTGCCAGCGGATCTTACAGCGCGAAGATCTACTGGAAGTCCAGGAAAGGTGCCACATATCAGATCCTGAGAAAGACTCCGGGCGGCAAGTGGAAAGCAGTAGCTCAGAAGAAAGCGAAGTCGACGAGCTGTTCATATACGAACACCAAAGTCGGCAACCACGCATATGTCTACACCGTCAGACAGATCAAGAAGAAGGGCAAGAAGATCAAATCCCGCGGCAGCTACGATGCTGAGGGGCTCCAGACAATGGCAAGGCCGTCTGTCAGCGTGGACTTCAAGACACTGAACGCGACAGTATCCTGGACGAAGGTTAATGGCGCTCAGAAGTATCTTGTATACCGCAAGATCGGCGCAGGCGACAGCAATCAGCTGATCGCATCTGTAGGCGCCAATGTTACTTCATATACGGATGTATATCAGAAGTCATACAAGAACAAGAAGATGGATGCCATCCTGGTAGCTGACTACTTCGTGGATCCGTCCAACAACCCTATCTCATACACGGTCAGACCTTATTACGGCAAGAAGAACCCGGATGGCTCGACCAAGGGAAGCTATGGTCTCTATGTGAGAGACGGCATCTGCCATCTTGAGCCGCCGACAGTAGTAAGCCTTTCTGACAAAGGCGTTATAAAATGGGGAACTGTTCCTAATGCGGACGGTTATATTGTTGTAACGAAAAGCGGAAACGGCGACTGGACGAAGGTAGTCAATGTAGCTGCAGAGAAGAGCAGAGGCGTATACCAGAGCACGACTATCAAGAAGCTCAACAAGAACAACTACTACTCTGTCCGCGCATACATGACACGTAACGGCAAGAAGACATACACTACTTTTGACAAGAACTTTACCCTGAAAAACCGCAGCGTCGGAGCAGGCAAGAAGGTTCTCTTCCTCGGTGACAGCATGACATTCGGTTCGCCGTACTATTCCAAGTCTGTCCACAGCTTCTCATACGCGAGCAGGATCCAGCAGTTGACCGGCATCAAGATGTTCAACCCATCGATCCCGGGTTCGACATGGAGATACCATCCGCTGGACAACAGATACAGAATAGTTACCGGCGTGGCTAATATGATCGCGCTCGGACAGAATACCGACTACGCGTTTGAGACCCTGCAGATCGGAGGCAACTCAAGCAAGTTCGAGGACTATGATGTTGTAGTACTCGCTGCCGGAACTAATGACTACCAGGACAAGACAGAGACGCCGTTCGGTTCACGCGAGTCGGACTGGGAGAAGATCACAGACAAGACTGAGGACCTGTCGTTCACTGTCAATGCCGGAACCAAATACAGCAAGAAATACAGCAACATGGATTATGATTACAACATCGAGACCTTCGATGGAGCGTATAATCAGATCCTCAAATATATTGAAGAAGCGAGCATGATCCGCGTCCTGAACGGCAAAGCGCCGATCAAGGTCGTACCGATCAGCCTGTTCTACAGCGAGAGAACTTCTCCGTACTACGAGGTCAACAACCGCAATATAACGAAGAACAAGCTCGGATATACTATGCTGGATTACCAGGCCGAGATGGATGCAATCAATGCAGAGTGGGCAAAGTCACCTGTGCTTGAGTTCTACCGTTACGACAGCCAGGCAACGAACATTGTCAACAGCGAGAACTGCCGTCACAGAGCTTCGGATAACCTGCATTACTCGAAGTATACATATGGACTCTATGGTGACGACATCGCGCGCTTCATGATCAATAACAAGATATTATCGTCGCCATCAGCAGCGACTATCACTGCGATCAGAGAGAGCGATGAGTTCAAAGCGCGCCTCGAGAAGTACAGCAGACTGCGCAGCTTCACAGGCAAGCTCTCGGCTAAGCTGAATGACCTTATAAGCAGACTCATCGGAGCTGATGAGGAACCGGAAGAGGTCGTTACAGAAGAACCGGTTGTTGAGACACCGGCAGAAGAAGAGCCGACAGACAATACCGAGGTCGTAACACCTGAAGAGCCTGTAGCAGACTCCGGACAGAATACTGAGCAGCCTGCAGAGGGAGGAACTCCTGAGAGCGGCAGCACAGAAGCCGAGACGCAGACGGAAACACCTGCTGCTGACCAGCCAGCGCCATCTGAAGGTACGGCCACAGATCCTGTGCAGGATGCAGGCAACTGATGCAAAACTGCCGATGCAGCGCATGCGGCAGAACATAGACGCGTTATGTGACACCGACTCCCCGTCATACCGGCGGGGAGTTTTTTATATGCGTAGCAATATGTAAAGAAGGCTTTACTGTAAAGCATACTTTACATTATTAAGTGAAATCTTAAATTTTGTTAGGATACAGGGATTGTCCCCTTAAGAATCTTAAAGTTTCGTTGATTCCTTTATAATTCACCTCTAAAATTACCATACTATCTAAAACACACTATCTGGCAGTGTTCCCGCCGGGAGGCGGGGACACACCTTACCAACGGAGAATAAGATATGAAACTATCTGGCAGAGTGAGAAGACTGCTGGCTGTATTTATTATGGCCGCAGTAACGCTGACCGGCATAGCCTTTGTTGATGTCCCTGAGACATATGCAGCAGCGGCGCCGACAGCTACAGCCACTGTGACGATCAAGGGCGGAGCATATATGCGCAAATCGACTTCGATGTCTTCGAAAAAGCTCAAGTTCGCCAACAAGGGAGCAAAAGTAATAGTCCGCAAGGAGATATTCAAAACCAAGAGCAGCACCAGCACAAAGCAGCGCTGGTACTATGTTTCCTATGGCGGGCAGACAGGATACATGAGAGCAAACTGGCTCGGAAAGTTTGTGTATAAGCCTGTTGCAGCAAAGGCTAAGGCGAATATCACATACAGGGCCGGCGCCGGAACTTCGATGAAGAAGAAAGGCGCTTTCAAGAGAAACGCGAATCTGAGCATCGTACTTCAGTGCAAAGCCAAGGGAAGCAGTGCGGTATGGTACAAAGTCAGGAAAGGAAGCAAGGTCTTCTATCTGCCGGGCAAGAATGTCACATTCAATACAAATGAGATAACTGCGCCTGCCGTAAACAATACTCCGGCGCCGATCACATCGAGTGACCAGGTGGCATCAAGTCTGACAACGACGACTGGCGGAACCAACGGCAAACCTGAATTTGAGCTTTCAGAGGTCAGATATCCTGCATCACTCGGCGAGAGTCTGCCATTCTCAATCATGGGCAAGATAACCTGCAGTGAGAAGATGGAGAAGGCAATTGTAAATATTTACAATAACTCCGGTAAAGTCGTTCTGACCAACAGCAAGATTGTAAACGCCAAGAACTTCGATATCAAAGCTCTCGACGCGGGCATCAAGTTCGGATCGCTGAAACCCGGGACATACAAATATACTTTTGCCGTATATGTAGACGGAAAGAAATACACTCAGATCAGCGAGCCTTTCAAGGTCAGAGCTCTGGCATGGCCTGACAAGATCGCGAGCACAGCAATCGCTCTGGCATGGCCGCTTGGAACAGCAGAAGAAAAGTACATGTACAACGGAGGAGAAGCCAGCGCAGCATTCAAGACAGCTCTCAATGAGGTATATACAAACAGAAGCAACTGGGGCGCAGCACCTAAGGTAGGAGCTTCCTGCGATGTATTCGTCGGTACGGTCTGCAGATACAGCGGATATGACGAGAAGATGCCGAGAGGACTCGGAGACATGAGCTCAGGCCAGTGGGAACACCTTGACAGCTCGGATCTGTGGCAGGAGGTTTCATACAACTACAAAGAGTCAGACCTCAGAAATGGTGACATAATCATTTACCAGAGACCTACAGGAAGTGAGCATATCTGCATCTATGTCAAGATCAACGGCAAGGGATATCTCGCAGAGGCAGCTATCAAGACGTACTACGGACACATCTCGAAGATTACATCCGGAAGCAAGATTTTCAAGAGCAGCGACAAGAAAAAGTTCAAAGTATACAGAGCAGCCAACTAAATTCTAAATAAATTGTGAAGAA
>DNLQ01000014.1 GCA_003488415.1 Ruminococcus sp.
TTTCCACAAGGAAGTCAGGATAGCCAACAGGCGCAACCTCATCGTATACGAATACGGTCCGGACGACATCGAGCCGGATGATATCCAGGATCCGCTGCCGTACGATATGACGAAGTCCCAGATCAGGATCGAGGACGACTGGTACGCAGAGTGGTACAGGGATATAAACGAGAACGAGGATGATTACGACGGCAAAACATTCATCCTGAAGGGCCGTGTGGCTCTGTCAGAGGAACTCCCGGAAGGGCAGTTCGCATTCGGAAGACATGTGATGACATGCTGCGAGGCGGACATACAGTTCGCGGGACTGCTCTCATACTACTCAGGTCATGAGAAACTGAATGTAGGTGACTGGATAGAGATCACAGCCAAGGTAAGAGTTGAATATGCCGAAGCATATCAGGAAAAGGGGCCGGTACTGTACATCAGGAAACTGGCAAAATGTGAACCGTGCAGACCGGAGGTAGCGACCTTCTGACGCAGGGGCAGAGAGAAGATACAGCATACAGGGAAGGAGCAACTTATGAAGAAGTCAACCGGTATAACAAGAATGGCAAGACATCTGATGGCAATAATACTGACCGTCAGCCTCGTCTGCGGACTTGCAGGACTGGAAGACGGGGCATATGCGGCAAGCGGTACATCACCTTTTGCCAATACAAGGTCATCGTATAATCACAACGCAAGATTCAACGGCAACCTCATAGTTCACGGTGTCGACGTTTCTTACTTCCAGGCTACGGGAAGTGACTGGAATGCAGCAAAGCTCAACGGCTGTGACTATACGATCATGAGAGTTACCTACACTACTTACGGAAACGGCAGTCTCAATATCGACAGCAAGTTTGCGACACATTACAACAAGGCTAAAGCTGCCGGCGTAATGAAGGGTGTATACGTATTCTCACAGGCCAAGAATGCGGCTGAGGCAAGAAAGGAAGCCCAGTACGCAGTCAACAGACTGAAGGCGCTCGGTATCGGACCTAAGGATCTCGAACTCCCTGTATATATGGACTATGAATTCGCAGGAAAGTCCAGCGGCAAGAACAAGGGCAGACTTTACGGACTCACCCAGAAGAACGCTGTTCAGGCGGTAAATGCTTTTGCAGATGTTATCAGAGCCAACGGATATGACCCGGGAGTATATGCTAATACGAACTTCTTCAGATCATATCTTGCAAACGGAACAGGACTTGCATCTGACGTCGATATGTGGTGCGCTCAGTACTACAATGTGAATCAGTCGCCGTCCAACTATACCAAGTGGCAGTATACCAGCACTGCCAAGGTCAACGGGATAAAGTACTATTCAACAAATAAGATCGGATCGACAGATGCAGACTTCTGGTATCTCAACAAGAATGCCAACAGTGCACCTAAGACAACTATTTACGGAAACACTAACCTGAACTACACAGGAAAAGCTGTCAGACCGGTCCTCGAGATCTACAACGGCGGAACACTCCTGAAGGAAGGCACTGACTACATCGTAGGCGGCATCAACAATGTCAAGAAGAGCTCTTCCGGAGCATATGCATATGTCAAGGGCATCGGGAAGTACGGCGGATATGCACTTGTTCCGATCACAATTGACAGCGGATATATCAACCACATCGGACTGTCAAATGTAGGCGGTGTTATCTTCGCCAACAAGAGCGGTGCATCCTACAGCATCGGTTCAAACGGCAACGGAGCTTATGTAAGGAACGTCCCTGCAGGAACAACAGCAGGAACACTTCTCGGCAAGGTAGCTCTCAAGAGCAGCTACTCCGGAAAGTACACACTGAAGGTGATCGATGCCAAGGGCGGCAAAGTTGCCGACGGCACCAAAGTCAGCACCGGCATGATGGTCGGCGTATACAGCGGTTCGTCACTTAAGGGAACAGCAGATATCACCGTAAACGGAAGTGCTATCAATAACACCGGAGCGAATTACCTGAAGACGGTCAACCGCAGCATCGTTACCGTACCGACAGTCAGCCAGCAGGTATCCAATGTCCTGAGCGGCAAGACCACACATGGAACGCTGGTCGTTGACGGAAAGGGCGGAAAGGCAACTATCAAGGAACTCCAGAAGTTCCTCGGAGTCAAGCAGACCGGAAAGATTACGATAAAGAAGAAATACAAGAAATACAGCACCGGAGTTACCTCCAAGAAGTACAGCAATAAAAAGGACCCGACTGTCAAGGCAATGCAGAGATGGCTCGGTATCAAGGCTGACGGTGTGTGGGGAAAGGCCACATCCAAAGCACTCCAGAGAAAACTCGGTGTCAAAGCTGACGGAAAGTTCGGAAAGAGTTCGATGAAAGCGCTTCAGAGGTATCTGAACAACAGATAACAGTGTATAACGTGGAGGGCAGAGCCATGAAAAAAAGATCGGCAGCAATATCTTTAATACTTGCGCTTCTCATGCTGATGTTTTCCTCCGCAGCAGTGCTTGCTGAAGGCGATGATAACGGGGCGGATGCTCATTCGGAATCAATGTCGCAGGCCGAGGAAGAAGTGGCTGATGATGAACCGGTAAGCATGACTGAGGTGGTCAAAGATGCAGTGATGCAGTATGCACCTTATGCAGCCGGAGTGCTGGGCGGTATAGTGGTTATTGTCCTGGTCGTGAAGATCATCAGAAATATAGCCGGCAGGGCGCGAAAACCTAAATACACAGGAAGACACTGAAGTGAGGCTGACCTGAAAGGGTCAGCCTATTTTATGGCAAACATGAAAAAACGACTCTGAACAAATCCGAACCCCAACCAGATCTGTGCATAGCCGTTTCCTCAAAGCACTATCTCATATCGAGTTTTGATTAAGCTCTCCCCGTAGACTGGAGAGCTTTTTCTGT
>DNLQ01000217.1 GCA_003488415.1 Ruminococcus sp.
ATAGACTTCGACTTCTTCAAGAGGATAAGGAGCTTCTGCAAGGGCAAGAAGCCGGATTTCTGGCTTATGGGCGAGATAATCCACGGCGACTATAACCGCTGGGCTAACCCGGAGATGCTGGACAGCGTTACCAATTACGAATGCTATAAGGGACTCTATTCCTCCCACAACGACAAGAACTACTTTGAGATAGATTACTCAATAAACCGCCAGTCAGGTATGAACGGCGGCATCTACAGGAATATCGACCTGTATAACTTCGCTGACAACCATGATGTGAACCGTCTTGCAAGCACGGTAAGCAATCCGGCTTATCTGCCGCTGATATACACCCTGATGTACGCTATGCCGGGTATCCCGTCAATATACTACGGCAGCGAGTACGGCATCCAGGGACGCAAGGAGAACGGCTCTGACGATAACCTCCGCCCATGTCTCCACCTGGCAGACATGGAGCGTGAGAATACCGGACTTTACGATCACATCGTAAAACTCGGCAGAGCCTACAAGGCGTACCCTGCACTCCGGAACGGCTCTTATGAAAGAATAGCCATAACCAACCAGCAGCTCCTGTTCAGGAAGTCACTGGGCGACCAGAACATCTATGTTGCCCTGAACCTCGGAGACTACAGCTACACCTTCAGCTTCGGCGCACAGGGCGAGTGCCTTACTGATGTGTTTACCGGCAGCGAAGTACCTGTGAACGGCGGCAATGTGAGTCTTGAACTCCAGCCGTTCTCCTCAATGATACTTGTGAGCCGGGATGAATTCTGTACAGCAGATGACAGTACTGCGGCAGTTTCTCAGGAGCAGCCTGAGGAGGCGGTACAGGAGGACGAGTCCGCAGCAGAGCTTGTGGAGGGAGCAAGATACCGCCATTTCAAGGGCGGAGAGTATGAGCTGTTAGCCGTTGCACGCCACAGCGAGAGCAATGAGGAGCTTGTGATATACCGCTCGGTCTCTGACGGTCAGGTCTGGGCAAGACCTAAGTCGATGTTCACAGGAATGGCTGGGGACGTAAGACGCTTTACCAAGCTGGACTGACGGCAAGTAGGAGAATATGACGATAAAAGCCATGTATGAAGGTCATACATGGCTTTTCTGCTGCTCCGGGGAGGACTTCCACTGATCCATCACCATTATCGTCATGAATATCAGCATTATCGAGGGTATGACCGACGGGGCTTTGTGGAATCCGGCGGTAACTGCGGCTGAGACAGTCTCTCCGGCGATGAAGAAGGGCATGACTGCACGGCATATGCCGCAGCTTGCGGCGGCTGCGGCAGTGCGTATCAGCATTGCCGGTATAACGCTTATCTTTCCGGAAGAAACAGCCGAAAGCTGAAAGAATACGCATATCCCGCCGAAGGATATCAGAGCCGTTACTGCCGGAAGGAGAGTGAAGTCTCCGTGGGGAAGTCCGGTCACGGCAGTAACATCCAGGAGCGCCGCAGTAATGGACAGAGTTTCACTTGCCGGACGTCCGGTAACGGCGGACATCATGTCAGCCGCCGCTCCGCTGATACCCAGTCTGCCGAGCATGGCAGATATGACGGCAAAGGCAGTGACAGTAAAGCAGAGCTGAGCCATTGAAGCTCCCCCGGAGCATACTGCCTCCGACAGCACCTCAGAGTCAAGGCGGATATGTACGCTGCCGGAAGTGCCGGGTATCTTCATTCTTCTGAGCAGGGGAGAAAGCAGGAGAGTCACCAGTAGATTTCCTGCAATCACAGACAGCAGTATAAGCCTTCCGGCTGAGGGAGTGCCGAATAGCTGTGAGGATGCACAGCCGTATACAAAGGCAGGCCCCGGACCGAAGCATATCCCCGCAAGTACGGCAGCGCTGCGCCGTGAGAGCTCTCCGGCTGCACAGCGCTCAGAGAGCAGCTTCATACCAACAGGATATCCTGCAAACATACTGAATGTGTACACCGGAAGGAGATTTCCGGGAAGACCGGTCAGCATACGGAAAGGGAGAGTAAGCGGAGCAGGCAGCATTGAAGCAGCAGAGAGAATGCCGGTCTTTGTCAGGAGCACCGATACTATCATCATGGCATACAGTGAGGGTATAAGCACTGAAAGGCAGCGTCCCGATCCGGCGGAAACAGCGTCCTTTACCTCTGCCGGCTGGGTGAGACAGTAAAGGGCTGCGGCAGTTACTGCGGTGATCTTCATAGCAGCAATAAACTTTTCTTTCATATATTTCACCTCCTTCATCATATTATTACCCGGGGAGTGATATGATGCTTGATAATTTCATCAGCCGTGCAAGGCAGATAATGTATATGGACTCCGGTATCCATATCGAGGGCAACCGGGAGATGTTCATTGAGAACTGTACCAGGATAGAGGAATACAGCGATGTGTTCATGCGGCTTTTTGCAGGAGGACTGTGTGTGCAGATATGGGGCACGGAGCTGCGAGCCTGCGATTATGCTACAGGAGGACTTATGATACACGGTACCATAGCGCAGATAGAGTTTATTAAAGGGGGCGGAAAAAGTGAAATGGCAGATAAAGGGGAGAGTGAAGATAAATGCTGAGGGCAGGGGACTCAGCCGGTTCATCAATGCAGTCCACCACAGCGGACTGCGCTGCTCGGAGCAGTATATCTCCGGCGGAAGGTTCAGCGGAGAGATACGTCCAAAGGATCTTGAGCGCTTCCGGGAGCTTGCGGAGAGCTGCGGAGCAGAGTTTCACAGCTTTGAGTATGACACTCTCTCCTCACGCCTGCGCCGGAGAAGGTACCGCATCGGCTTCATAGCAGGAGCAGTAATAGCGGCGGCACTTCTCCTGTGGAACGCATCGGTGGTGTCAGTGGTGGAGGTAGTAGGAAACAGCCGTGTCAGCACCGGGACTATCCTTTCAGCCCTGGAAGAGGTGGGGATAAGGCGTGGAACAAGGATAAGGGATATTAACTTCATACAGTGTGAGAACAGGCTTCAGGTGATGACGGAGGGCATCTCATGGGTGGGGATGCACCGCAGCGGCAGCCGTATAGTGGTAGAGGTGACGGAGACCGTGGAGAAGCCGGAAATGGTGAGCAGCCGCCTTCCCTGTAACATTCTTGCAGCTCACAGCGCCGAGATAGTGAGCATGAACATACTTGACGGCAAGGCTCTGTACTCACCGGGTGACTACGTTCCGGAGGGATCTCTCCTTGTTTCAGGAGTCACCACGGACGATACCGGCAGAACCATACTGCATCATGCTATGGGTACGGTGATAGGAAAGTATCAGGATATGGCAGTGCTGCGTGCTCCTGCACAGAGCATGGAATGGCAGCCGGACGGCAGCGAGTGCGTCCGCAGGAAGCTGATATTCTTCGGAGCGGAGCTTCCGCTGTTTTTCACCGGCAAAGAGCCTGAGGGCGGAGTAAGCGAGAAAAGCGTGAGATTTATAAGGCTCTTCGGCAGGGAAATGCCTGTAGGGATAGAGACCTCACGTACAGCCGGTACAGTACTTACCGTCACTGAGTTTACTCCTGAGCAGCAGAGAGACATTCTCCGGCAGAAGCTGTTCATCTACGAAAAGAACTTCCTTTCCGGAGATATACAGATACTCACCCGTGACCTTGATTACAGCAGCACCGGAGATACACTTACCGTGCGCTATACCCTTCAGGGCGATATATGCCGGCAGAGGGAGATATACGTAAGGTGAGCCGGCGGAGTGTGCGGAGCTGATACAGACGGGAATTACAGGAACAATATGATCTTCGGCTTGACAAATCCGGTCTCTATGGTATATAATAAGGGTAGTCTACAGTAAAAGCGTATCAGGCAGAGTAGCTTTCCATAAGTCTTTCAGAGAGCGGCGGTATGGTGTGACGCCGCAGACCGGGTAAGTGAAGTGCGCCTGCCAGCTCCGGGGAGGAAACGGCTTTGCCGCAAGTATTCTCCGGCGGTCAGTCACCGTTACCGGACATTGAGTGATAAATCGGAGTGGGACCGTGCTTTATGCGCCTCCGGAGTTTTTCTCCGGGGGCGTTTGCTGACTCCGGAAGACTGTACCGGAAAGGAGAAGTGTATGGAGATAATAAGATACCCCTCAGAAAAGGCAGTCAACGAAGCCGTAAGGGAGGATCAGATGCTTATGGCAGCAATATTCACTGACCGCTCCGCAGCGGTAGTATGTCCCCTGAAGGATGTCAGCGATCACAGCTCTCTGCTGATGTGTGCCGGGTTCAGTCCGGGGGATGCAGATAACTGTTTCCGGATACTTTTCAGCTCCGCTTCTGCGGACTGGCAGTTCATGTGTCCACGCTCCTACAAGGATAATACAGACAGGGAGTCTGCTCTCGGTGAATTTTACCGTGACGGACTTGCAGTGATACCGGAATTTCTTACTCTCATGGGTTACTTTACTCAGATAAAGATAAAGAACCTTACCGGAGAGATATGGGATTTCTGAAAGGATAGAAAGGAAGATCATCATGTATTTATACAATTCACTCTCACACAAGAAAGAGAAGTTCGTGCCCAATGAAGCAGGCAAGGTGGGAATGTACACCTGCGGACCTACAGTATACCACTACGCACATATCGGAAACCTCCGCACCTACATAATGGAGGACGTGCTGGAAAAGTACCTGAGATATACCGGACTTGATGTAAAGAGGGTAATGAACATCACCGATGTAGGACATCTTACCAGCGACGGCGATACCGGCGATGACAAGATGCTCAAGGGCGCAAAGC
>DNLQ01000080.1 GCA_003488415.1 Ruminococcus sp.
ATGGCAATAATATAGACTGGTCAATACAGAATAACAAAAGGCTAAGTACCGATGTACTGAGCCTTTTTTACAGGGCTACCAGGATTCGACCCTGGAAATGACGGAGTCAGAGTCCGTTGCCTTACCGCTTGGCGACACCCCAATATAACTGCTGAACGATTCAGCTTTATTATTATATCACTGACGGACAGAAAAGTCAATAGGCAGAGCATATATTTTTTTGTTTTAACGTAAACTTCCGGAGAGACAGCAGGTACGTGCTGAAATTTGCAGGCAGGTGCATACCGCACGCAGGTGTGCGGTATGGGGAGAAACGATCGGCTTACATCGGTTTCAGCTAAGCATTATATTGGCGGAGCAATAACGGCGGCATAGCCTGTTTCGCAATAACGCAGCGCCGCCCTGACAACAGTACCGCCTGTGATGAAGATACCATGACCGCCGGACTGTCTTGAAATTCACCTCCGGGGAACGCTCTTAGGCTTCGTTAATTCTGTCCCACACACTGCCGGGGACTCTGCTCCCGGACTCCGCAAAAGGGATACCGGTGCTTTAAAAAGTACTTTTCCGACAAACAAAGCTCCCAACCTTCCGGCGGGGAGCTTCTGGTTTATTTATCTTCTTCTTCGTCATCGCCCTCGGCTGGGGGGAGCACCTCAACGATGACCTTTTCTACTGTATGCTCGGATACTGCTTTGGCTGTCAGCCGGAATCCGCTTGTATCGACGGTCTCTCCGGCTTCGGGTATATGCTCCAGGGCATCTGTGAGCCAGCCGCCTACCGAGGTGCTTTCGGAGTGTACGGCGTCGTCGTCCATACCCATAAGCTCCAGCATATCGCTGACGCTCAGGTCTCCTGCCGCCTCGTAAACGTTTTCGGAGATGCGTGTGAAGTTGGTCTCTATCTCGTCATCCTCGTCATATATCTCGCCCACAAGTTCCTCGATTATGTCCTCCAGGGTGACTATACCAACAGTTCCGCCGTACTGGTCGGTGACTACTGCAAGATGGACCTTTGCACGCTGCATGGACTTCATCGCCTCGCTGATAAGAGCGCTTTCTGCAATGTGGGGGACTTCCTGGAGTATCTCCCGGATGTTGTTCTTGCCCTCCACCAGCATCTTGAAGAACGCCTTGTTGGTGACTATGCCAACGATATTGTCAAGGGACTTTTCGTATACCGGCAGACGTGAGTACATCTCTCTGCTGAAAAGCTCCTTCATCTCGTCGATAGTGGAATTGATGTCTGCTCCTACCACCTTTACACGGGGAATGAGTATCTCGTCAACGGTAGTCTCGTCGAACTCCAGAGCGCTTTTTACCAGTTCGCTCTCCTGTTCCTCGATGACTCCCTGTTCCTCGATCTCGTCTATCATGTACTTCAGCTCGTCCTCGGTGACGCTGGGAGCATCGCTTTCCTTTGCGACCAGTGATGACAGCTTGTTAAGAGCCAGCACAAAGGGTTTGAATACTGTTACCAGTGCAGACAGGGGAGAAGCGAACATCAGTGCCAGTTTCTCTGCGTTTTTCTTGGCGTAGGACTTGGGCAGCACCTCGCAGAATATCAGCACCAGTACGGTAATGACTGCGGTGGAGATACCTGCTCCCTTGCTGCCGAAGAAGCTGATGAAAACGATGGTACTGACGGATGAAGCGGCGATATTCACGATATTGTTGCCGATGAGGACTGCGGTAAGCACCTCGTCGAAGCGTTCCGCCAGCTTCAGCGCACGTCCGGCTTTCTTGTTGCCCTGGGCTTCGTAGTTTTTCAGGCGCATACGGTTCACGCTGGAGAAAGCGGTCTCACTGGCGGAGAACAGTGCCGAGAAAATCATCATTACAATAACAAGTATTATTTTCCCTATATCAGAACTATCCATATTTTTCCTTTCCTTTATAAAAAGATCACTTTGAGATCAGATATCCCATATGAATGGGGTAAGCAGTATAAGTATCATGCAGACAGGGCATATGTACTTTATCATAACAGTGTACATTCCCTTTGAGCGGAACTTCTTCTCGCCGTGGAGCACTTCCTCCTCTATGAATTTTGTCTTTACTGCATAGCCTGCAAGTAAGCAGGTGAAGAATGCCAGGATCGGCATCATGAAGTTATTAGTGATGGTGTCGAAGAGATCCAGGAACTGGAGTCCGAATATCTTCACTTCAGACCATATGCTGTAGCCGAATACCGAGAGCAGTCCCAGGAGTATTGTTATTACCAGCACTACTGCTGCGGATGCCTTGCGGCTCAGGCGGAACTTCTCGATCACTACAGCAGTGACAGTTTCCATAAGGGATATGGATGAGGTCATGGCTGCAAGTGCTACCAGTATGAAGAAGGCTGCACCGATGATCTGTCCGGCAGGCATTGAGCAGAATACCTTTGGAAGGGTGATGAACATAAGGCTCGGACCTTTGTTCAGTGCCTCCGCACTTCCGCCGGAGAATACGAATACTGCCGGTACTATGATAAGTCCTGCCAGGAATGCGACAGCGGTATCGAACACCTCTATCTGGCGCACTGAGCCTTCAAGGGAGTCCTCACGGCGCATATACGAACCGTAGGTCACCATTATTCCCATGGCAATAGACATTGAGTAGAAGAGCTGTCCCACAGCGGCAGCAATGGTCTTGAACAGCTTTTCGGCTGTGAAGTCTTCAAAGCTGGGCAGAATGTAGTATTTGAGCCCCTCGCCTGCACCGTCAAGAGTGAGGGTATAGACAGATATTACAACTATAAGTGCCAGGAGTACGGGCATAAGGAACTTGCTGACTTTCTCTATACCCTTTTCGACACCGAGAGTAACGACCAGTGCGTTAATCACAACGTATATCAGGAAGAATACCGTAGGCTCTCCTGCTTTGCTGATGAAGGAGCTGAAGAAGGACATGGTCTCACCGGAGGAAGAAGTCACTTCTGCGGCAGCCGCAGCTCCGTTTCCGGTTATGAACTGGCACATATACTTCAGTACCCAGCCGCCGATAACGCAGTAGTAGGGGAGTATCAGTGCAGGTATCACAGCAGCCATAAGTCCCAGCCAGCCGAATCTGGGGTGAACTTCCTTGTATGCCCCGATAACGCTTTTGCCGGTCTTTCTTCCGATAGCGGTCTCGGTGAGCATGAGTGTAAAGCCGAAGGTAACGGCAAAGACAAGATATATCAGCAGGAAGAATCCGCCGCCGTACTTAGCGGCAAGGTAGGGGAAACGCCATATGTTTCCCAGACCTACGGCAGAGCCTGCTGCGGCAAGTACGAAGCCTATCTTAGAGCCGAAGCCACCTCTTGAACCTGTCTTTTCCGATGTTTTTTCCATTATATTACGTCCTTTCATTACTTGGTCGGGAGTAGACATAATTCATTGTATCACTATTTTATATTCCCGTCAAGGGAAGAACAAGTTTTTGCCGGGAAAGCACTTAAAACACCGGGATTCTAAAGGGACTGGAATGCGCTCCGCAAGTTGATATTGCCGCCGGAGGAGGATCCAATCGCGGGGTGCAGGGAGCCGCT
>DNLQ01000134.1 GCA_003488415.1 Ruminococcus sp.
TACCTCTACAGTGCCGTCTTCCCAGGTGACCTCTGCCGTACTTCTGTCGATCCAGCGTACAATTCCTTTTGACAGCTTCTTTTCATTACTGTAGGTCATGATCTCAACAATGTCATCATCCGTATATATGATGAAATCTTCGGGTTTATCGCCGTTCTGATATAAAACGGATCCGCAGTATTCATCCTCAGAGATATTATAGTATCTGTCGTCATCTCCGGATTTCTTTACCCACCATATGCCCTGACGGAATAAGGGCACAACTGTATCAGAGGCTTTCATCTCTGTGATATTGAATGCTTTGTCAACCGCTGAGACTGTATAATCCTTCAACTCGGTAATGTCGTACCTTACTCTGACAACACCGTTTTCATCACTGTATCTGTATGCCGGAAGAATGTCTGAGAAATTATATGATGCGAGCTTTCCGCTTATAAACTGATCATCTGTTCCCATAAGATAGGATGCAAATACTGTATCATTTGAAATGATCGCATTGTTCTCATTATAGAGCGCACGCAGATTGGATAAGGAGACCGTAAATGCGCTTGCCTCTTCTAAAGGCTCTCTGTTGGGGTAATAGTCCTCAGCCTCCCCTCCTGTGCCGGATCCCATGATATAAATTCCGTCAAGATTCTCGTCGGAGCTTGTGATCTCAATATATTTCCTTCCGTTTTCGATGACAGGCATTACCTCAAGCTCAGGCTTGACCGTATCTACAACTACAGGGAAAGTGAGAGTCTGGGGATCCTGCTCAGCTCCGGGATAGCGTACATATGCTCTTACTGCTCCGGTATATTCACCGTCTTCCACAAAGCTGAGGTCTTCATCAGTCTGTATGTAGCAGGTTTCATGTGAAGGGAACCATGCACCACTGTTTTTGCTCAGTACCTCACCGGACTTATCACACAGATCAATAGTGAGGACATTGCATGATCTGAGAAGGCTCACTATTGCTCCGAATCTATCGTTAAATCCGTCGTTGTCAGGTGATATGTATACAGCATCAGAGCTGAACTTCTCCATCTGATTCAATAGATCCATATCTGCATACTGATCCAGAAATGAGGGATCATTCATAAGTTTCTCACGCTGATCCTCAGAGAGCCGGTCCAGAAGCTGATAAACAGCCTCTGTAAAACCTGCTATGGATACATCACTGTACAGTGAGACCTTTCCTGTTTCAGCATAGTATCTCGGCGGTGCAAAATTGTCGTCGCCCTGGCTGAATATCGGTACCTTTGCCCAGTCTCCGCAGAATCCGAGTACAGGTATAGAAATGTCACAGCAGTTCTCAGCTCCGCTGAGCACAACATAGCCCTCAATGAAAAAGCCGTTCTTGAAATTCTCCATCATAACTTCAAGCTCTGAACCTTCACCGTCAGGAAGCTCCACCGTTATCGTTTCAGTACGCTTCTCCCCTGCCTTCGTCTTCATAAGTGAAGTAAGGTCGGCTGTACAGCTCAATAAACGAGTGCCGCAAATAGTCAGCTGAGGTGTACTGCCGTCAAGTGTCTCCACATATCCCGCCTGGTCTGTATCAAGTACCAGCCTTGCCTCTGTGAACTCTACGTCCTGATCGCTGAAATTGTCGATATTCACCTCAAATGAGAAGGTATTTGTCAGCTTGTCCATAAGCTCTACCTTTGCTTCGCCTGTAGGTCCTGTTATCATTACCCTCTCATTCAGCAAATTTCTGAGATTAACAAGTCCTGCGCCCTGCCTTCTGGGACTTTCATAGTGATCTTCCACCTCTAACAGTACCGCTGAGTTCATGAGCATATTCTTCATAAAGCGTGTTTTGTCTGCTCCGGAGAAATCTATACCCTTACGTTTGAGAAACTGGTCGTAGATCGCTGCACAGCCTGCTACATAAGGTGACGCCATTGATGTACCGTCTATAGGACGTATGGTATTGTTATATCCGGCTGATGAGACAGTATTGCCGATACCTGCGATCTCAGGCTTTATACGCAGATCCTCGGAAGGCCCGAATGAGCTGAATCCGGCTATCCCGCTGTCAAGAGGTCTGACTACCTTCTTGCCTGCCTCAAAGTGAAGGACTTTGTTCTCTGCTTCCTTCATCAGTTCTCCTGTTTCCTTCGTCACAGCGGCTGACGGCAGCTTTGCATCACCGAGATTCATTGCAAGAAGCTCCTGACTGTCGGTATTATCTGCAACTATCATACACTTTGCTCCTGCCTCAGCAGCCGCCTTTGCTTTATTGGAGAACGGCTTTCCGTCACGGTCAACAAGCACTATCTTTCCGGAAACATCCTTTCCTTCATAGTCCTCTGGCTGTCCGCCGCCGCAGTAAACGTATTCAAATGCGCCTTCCCCAAGACAGTCCTCCAGTAAAACACTGTAGGAGTCCAGATAGCCGAACACCTCGTCGAAGCCGTCAATGACAAATCCGGTTTCACGGAGAAAGGAGTTATTCGCAGCAGCAACGCTCAGTACCTCCGGCAATACTGACGGCTCTCCTATGGTATTTGTGTCCACATTGTCCACGGACACATCAAGCACAACACCCTTCTGAAGTCTGTTGTTGGCATCATTTCCGGCTGCGGCAACTACCAGTATACCTGCGTTGTTAAGAGCTGTCATGGTATCCTTATACGGTAAGCTGTCAATGTTAGGCTCGGGACTTCCGAGACTGAGATTTATCACGTCTGCCTTCAGCTTTGCTGCGTCTTCAAGAGCTGCAAGAAGCACATCGTTGCCTACAAGATTGTATGTTTCTCCGGTCGCTTCATTTAATATTATCGTATTGAAGACCTTCATCAATACAAGCTGAGCATCTCTGGCTACTCCGGAGATGTTCTGATCGCCGCTGGTTACCTCATTGCCTCCGGCGATGCCTGCAACGTGTGTGCCGTGATAATGTTCTTCATCTGTAAGGTCATAAGGTGTATCATCGGCGTAATCCACAACAAAAGGGAGCTTGCTGCTTACGTATGCCTGTTCGGGATCGATCGTTACATTAAAGCCTATGGTCGAGGCTATATCAGCTATATCTTCCTTTGTCAGCGTGACATCTTTATCGTCTATGGGAGCAAACATATCATGTGTGATATCGAACTCGTTATCAATGACAGCAACGACCTCACCCTCACCGTAGTAGCCGGTTTCCTCCGAGAAGAACGCAGAACCGCCAAGTTCAGGAGCATAGTACATCTGCGGCCTCACATAAGTTGTCGTCACTGTATGTGAAATACTATCTACCAGCGGACAAGATCTTACATCGTCAAATAACTCCTCCGGAAGCTCACATGAGAATCCGTTCATCAGAAGATCATAACGATAGCCTATATTCAGCTCAGGATAAATACTGCGGATGTATTCCTCAGCCTCTGCACTTATCCGCTGAAGCTCTGCTGTCTGTGATGCTGCTTCGGGTGTGTCAAGATAATCTGTACCAAGTTCGGCTGCTCCCTGACCGCCAAGTACTGCTTCGCCGTTAAGTTTAATGATAACAGGCACAGGTGCCGACAGTGAGCTCTCCGTTGTTTCAGCTTCGGCTCTTGCTTCAGATCCGGTACCGATGACAGCAGAACATCCCAGTGCTGCGGCTGCTGCCATGCTCAGTATGCGGCTGGGAAGTCTCTTCTTCATTTTTACAATCAATCCCTTCATTAAAAATGTCAAGTTCATCCGTGGAATCAGCAGAAATACAGGCAGATTATTACTACATACCAATTCCGCAATGTACTATTAGATTGTATCACATTCCCATTAAACTGTCAATATTTAATGCCAAATATCATCCATGAATAATCATTATCATTGTACATTTTATCATAAAAAGTCTGTAAAAAAGAGCAACAGCCCTACCCCCGCCCAAAGGAGATAAGACTGTTCTGATTCGCCCTCTTACATTTAGGAATCGGATAGCAAAGGAATTATATATCCTCCCTTGTGTGAGCTATCCGGTCACACAAAGAAGTTTTGCGCCCTTAGTCGTGTCCGGCTGTGTGCAGATGCCGGACACGGTTTGAGAGGGTTGCCATGGTTTAGTTATGCGGCTTTGAAAAGAGTCCGCACAAAGTTGTAGATGTGGGCATGGATACAGTTTTCACCGTGATAACCGCCCTGTACATAATGCCATATATGAGGTACTCCGTTATTGTTAAGTGAATCATTATACCCTGACGGTACCGTTCTTACGATCTCATCATTCGTTCCTGCTGTAAGGAAGAGCAGGTATGGAGACTCCTCGTCACTGTGACGGACGAATACATTATCAGTAACTCCGGGTGCAGGGCATATTGCTCCTACATATCCGAAAGTCTCAGGGTGCTGAAGTCCGATAAGAAGTGACTCTCTGCCGCCCATTGAGAA
>DNLQ01000022.1 GCA_003488415.1 Ruminococcus sp.
GGTGAGTATCAGTTCTGGGCTCACCGCTATACAGAGAAGCTCTTCGGAAAATCCAACGTATTCAAGGCGGGAACTATCTCAGCCGTAGCTGAAAAGACAGCCTACGGCTACGTGAAGAAGTACTGCGAGGAAAAGGGGATAACCCTCAACAGCAGTGAGATGAACCGGCTTGCGGCAGGCTGTACCGGCATCAAGAGGACTACCGGTCAGCACCCGGGAGGAATGGTAGTTGTGCCATCAGACTTTGAAGTGTACGACTTCACTCCCGTACAGCATCCTGCGGACTCAGAGGACTCGGAGGTCATAACCACTCACTTCGACTTCAACTCTCTCCACGATACTATATTGAAGCTGGACGAGCTGGGACACGTAGTACCTACCCTTTACAAGCATCTTGAAGACCTTACCGGCATGAAGATAAAGGATGTTCCCACCACCGATCCGGACGTAATAAAGATGTGTACGGACTGCTCGGTACTGGGAGTCACACCGGAGGAGATATTCTGCCAGACGGGAAGTCTTGGCATACCGGAAATGGGCACTAATTTCACCATAGGAATGCTCCTTGACGCCAGACCGACCAAGTTCAGCGACTTCCTGCAAATATCCGGACTTTCCCACGGCACCGATGTATGGCTGGGCAACGCAAAGGATCTCATCGCCAGCGGACAGTGTACCATATCCGAGGTCATCGGTACCCGTGACAGCATAATGACCTACCTGCTGTACAAGGGCGTAGAGCCGAAAATGGCATTCAAAATAATGGAGTGGACACGTAAGGGCAAAGCGCCGAAAGAGTTCACGGATGATATAATCAATATGCTCCGGGAGCATAACGTACCGGATTGGTACATCGAGAGCTGCCTTAAAATAAAATATATGTTCCCCAAGGCACACGCTGCCGCATACGTAATCGCAGCCATAAAGCTGGGATGGTTCAAGCTCTACAAGCCGCTGGAGTACTATTCAACATATTTCTCTGTGCGAGGAGAGGACTTCGACGCAGAGCTGGCAGTACAGGGCAAGGAGGCAGTGCGTGAGAAGCTCCGGGAGCTGAAGGAGCTTGGCAACAACCGCAGCAAGAAGGAGAGCGACCTGTACGATATACTCCTTATCACCAACGAAATGCTGTCTCGTGGCTACGAGTTCCTGCCGATCAACATATTTAAGTCTCATGCGACGGATTTCCTGCTTGAAGACGGCAAGCTGAGAGTACCTTTTTCGGCAATGTCTGGAGTAGGCGAGAACGCAGCCAAGGGACTTTACACCGCTGCACAGAAGGGCGGATTCATCTCCATAGAGGAATTCCAGGAGATGAGCGGTGCGTCAAAAGCTACAATAGACCTGTTGAAAAGCATAGGAGCATTCGGCGACCTGCCCGAATCTTCGCAGATGTCTTTCTTCTGACTTGACTTTTCCGTGATGATATGCTATCATATTATCATGTTAGCAGACTAAAGTGAATAAACATGACAAATAATGAAGGGTGGTATACTATGAAATACTATGACCTTATTACTCCCGAAGGCACAAAAGACCTGCTTTTCGGAGAGTGCGCCGTAAGACGCAGGATCGAGAATACCCTGCTGGACATCTTCCGCAGCAGAGGATACAGTGAAGTGATAACTCCGGGACTTGAGTTCTACGATGTGTTCAATCTGAACTCACCGTACTTCCCCCAGGAGAATATGTACAAGCTCACCGATGCAAAGGGAAGGCTTCTGGTAATGCGTCCGGATAATACCATGCCGATAGCAAGAGTTGTAGCCACAAGACTTCGTGACGCCATGCTTCCGCTGAAGCTGTGCTACAATCAGACGGTATACAGCACAGAACCTGCACTGAAGGGCAGGAGCGACGAGACAGCACAGGCAGGCATCGAGCTTATCGGCTCAGAGCTGAAAATGGCAGACCTGGAGGTCATCTCCATAGCTATCGACTCATTGAAGGCGCTGGGCATGGAGTTCTCCCTGGAGCTGGGACATATAGGCATTTTCAAGGCGCTGGTGAGCCAGCTTGAAGCAACTCCGAAGGAAAAGGAGCGCATCAGGAGGCTTATCGAGAACAAGAACTTCCCTGCACTGAACGATATGCTTGACACCTTCGGCGTAAGTCCGGTAACAACTGCACTGAAGAAACTACCGGCACTTTTCGGCGGCGAGGAGGTATTTGCAAAGGCAGAGGCACTGATCCCTGACGACAGCGCTATGAAGCTGCTGGAGGAGCTTCACGAGGTGTACAGAGATGCCTGCGAGCTTTGCGGCAGCGACGGCAATATTACCGTTGACCTTGGACTTGTGAACAAGACCGATTATTATACCGGACTTATCATCAAGGGATATCTCCAGGGACACGGCGATGAAGTCATCTCCGGCGGACGCTATGACAAGCTGATCTCCGAGTTTGGCTACGACGTACCGGCTGTAGGGTTTGCAGTATACGTCAACGCAATACAGAAGGTCATAGAGAAGAACGGGATCTTTCCGGCACATGAGTCAGCAGATGTACTTGTATTTGCTGACGAGGGATGCGAGACAGAGGGACTGAAAAAGGCTCAGGAGTTCCGTGAGCAGGGACTCAGAGTAGAAATGGCACTTTTCAGTGACGTAGAGTCTGCAAGAGAGTACGCCAAGGAGAAGAAGATCGCACGCATGGCAGTGGTCACCGAAGAAAGTGAGGAGGCAGAATAATGGACAGACCTATCAGGATGGCTCTCACAAAGGGCAGACTTGAAAAGGATACCGTGGGACTGCTTGAAAGCCTGGGCTTTGATTGTACAGCAGTCCGTGAAAAAGGCAGAAAACTGATACTCCCCGTACCTGACGGAAATCTTGAGGTAGTTCTTGCAAAGGCGAATGACGTCATCACCTACGTAGAGCACGGCGTATGCGACCTGGGTGTGGTAGGCAAGGATACGATCATGGAGATGCGAGGAAAGTTCTTTGAAATGGTAGACCTGGGCTTCGGACGCTGCAAGTTCGCACTTGCTGCAAAGAAGGGAACCGATTTCTACAGCGGCTACGGCATCAAGACCATAGCAACAAAGTATCCGAATGTAGCACGTACTTTCTTTGAGAAGAAGGGTATGGACACCGAGATAATAAAGATCGAAGGCAGTGTTGAGCTTGCACCGCTGCTGGAGCTTGCAGACGGCATAGTAGATATAGTGGAGACCGGTACAACGCTGAAGGAGAACGGACTTGAAGTCATCGAGTACGTAGCACCAGTATCCGCAAGACTGATCGCCAATACCGTAAGTCTGAAAATGCGTCAGGCAGAGATAGAGAAGCTGATAAAGATGATAGAGGGGAAGCTGAAATGAAGAAGATAATCGCAAACGGCACCAGTGAGAACGAGTTTCTTTCCGAGCTGAGCAAGAGAGCGGGAGAGACTAACAGGAAGGTCACAGAGACAGTCTCTGAGATAATAGAAAACGTCCGTGAGAACGGAGACAAGGCAGTAAGGGACTACACACTGAAATTCGACGGACACCTTCCGGAGTACTACGAAGTACCCCGTGACGTGATAAACGACGCTCTCACAGAGGCAGACCAGGACTTTGTTACGGCACTTCTGAACGCACAGGAGAATATCGCAGACTTCCACAACCGTCAGAAGGAACAGGGCTTCATCAACGCCAGGGACAACGGAGTTATCCTCGGACAGAGAGTAAGAGGTCTGGAGCGTGTGGGACTCTATGTACCTGGCGGCACAGCAGCCTATCCCTCCAGCGTGCTGATGA
>DNLQ01000200.1 GCA_003488415.1 Ruminococcus sp.
AGGTGTAGAAGCTGATGCCTATGGGAAGACGTATGTCCGGCACCGGCAGCGAGAGCGAAAAAAAGGCGTTGATATTCTCAGCAACAAAACCGCTGTACTTGAAGATACCCAGCATCAGCAGGTCATAGATCACAGCAGAAGCCGCAATAACCTTTTCCGACTTCTTTCCCCTGTGATTCTCTATGCCTTTACCGGCAGCAAAGTTTACAATCGCACTCATCACCATAAGTACAATGTACACCGGCTCGCCCCATGCGTAGAATATCAGTGAGAAAACTATCAACACCGCATTTTTATGAGAAGTACCCCTTGCCAGTGCGTATATCAGCAGACACAGCGGCAGAAAAAGGTACACAAAGAACAGCTTTGAAAATACCATTTTATTGATTCTTCTTTCTTTTTTCTTATCCAGGTACTTACACCAAAGTCCGGATTTCTCTGTATTCCCCGGTATCTCCGGGAGAGGTGCCTGAGGCACTGTCACGTTCTGTTTAACAGAAATATTATATCACATTTCCCGTAAAAAGTAAATAACCCGGAGGACTTCTTTTTAACTCCCGGAGCAATTCGGAGATATGCACAAACAAGCCCCTGTTTTTCGGGCAGTATATGTACCTGCACTTTTTATCTGCACCATTGCCGGCTGAGGAAAATCCAGGGACAGGCAGATACAGAAACAGCCGCAGGAGAACACGTTCCCCTGCGGCTGATATGCTTATTTTACTGTAAATGTTACTTCCAGCTTCTTCCATTCTCCTATGCCGTCTCCGTTCATGAAAAGATTCACGAACACTGCCGGACCGCCTTCGCCCATATCCATGTACTCAGGCTCTGTCTCCGGCACTTCTACCTCTTTACCGTCAAGAAGTACGCTGTCAACTGTGACTCTATCCTTGTCTGCCTCGGTAAGACCGTTTATCATCAGTGTTGAGAACATCAGTCCGGCAGGTGCGTCTCCTGATACCTTCCTGAAGCTCTCACAGTCTGCATCAACGGATACAGTGTATGTACCTGCACCGTTTACATCGGCAGTCTCAGCTCCTTTGGCTACCTTGCCCGAGTCGTTTGATAAAGTATTCACTCTGAAATTATTGTCGATAGTCACAAGATACGCCTGATTCTCACCGGGCTGGAACAGATAGTCGGATACTGCTTCTTCATCCGGATATTCCGGGAAGCTGAATGCAGGAGTATCGCTGTCCTCTTCATCCTCTTCATCCCATTCCTCGTCAGTAAGCCCGAAGTCGTAACTATCTGTATCCATACTTGCTATATCGCCCATGAGATCATCGTTATCATAAATCAGACCTGCAAGCTCGCTGCCGTAATCCGAGCCTAATCCCAGCTTATCGTAGAAGCCCTCCAGGAACGATGTCATCTCCTCTTCTGTGAATACATCCTTGAAACTGAAGTTATCCCTGTCTATCTCCAGAGCAGAACCTTTGTCGGGTATCTCTATGCTCTTTGCATCGTTGACCGATAACCTGAGACTTACAGTACCGAAATCCATTCTGCCGTCTCCTGTGTCGGCATTGATGTCTGCAATGACCTGCTGTGATGATGGATCGCCCACGAATTTCAGTCCGAAGGTATTATCGTCCCTGCTGACTGTTACATCTGCGTTGAAGAAACAAAGATCCTTGTTTACCGTTTCGTAGTCGGTAAAGCTGATCCTGGTATCTTTTCCGTCCTCATCAGTTATGACGATATCACCGGTCATCTTTCCGTCTGTCAATGCAGCTTTGAGTTGTGCGCTGCCCTTGTCGGAATTCACAAAACCACGCACCTGGTCATCCTTGATGCCCATGGCAGTATCTATCAGAACGCCGTCAGGATTGGAGACCTTCATTCCCCTGATAACACCGGTAGGATCAACGTATGTGTAAATATCCAGTTCGTCCTTTGTTGAAGCTTTTCTGGCAAGCGCCTTGTCCAGTTTCTCCTCATACTCCTCTGCTGTCATGGACTTTGTCCTGTCAACAACTATGGAGCGGAGTATATCATCCTTCTTCATCTCATTAACGAATGCGTCCCTTACTTCCTCCATCTTTTCAGGAGTCAGCTTAACGTTGATAACAGTATAATCAACTGTTATATCCCCGATCTCCACATCCGACTTCTTCTCAACCTTCACGTCGCTGACCGACTTGTTCCACAGGTCAACATAACGCTGTATCTCAGTCTCAAGATCATCGGGAGTGAGAACTGAACCGGGATCTGTGAGACACTTTCTGAGATAGTTCACATCATCACTGTTCAAGCCTGAAAGCATCTCGCTGCTGTCGATAAACAGCCACTGATCCTTCAGGTCAGGGATACGCAGATATGTCTCAAGGCTTTCCATGTCAATGAAGGTATCCACTGCGATGATGCTCTCATCGTTCCTGCTGAATCCAGCACGGGCTGAGGTGCTGTTACCGCTTCCTGCCTGCTCTACATTAAGTGTAAGCGACTCTGTATCCTCTATGGCAGAGATAAAATTCTTCAGTTCCTTTGAAGTATCATCAACATCTCCCAGTTTCTCAAGGAGTTTGTCCTTCGCTTCATCGCTTACATCATATTTTAAAGTATATCCGAATGACTTTCCGCCGCCTGCATCATCAAGGTATCTGCGGTAGCGGTCTGCGGCTTCCTTTGCAATTGTCTGCGAGTTCTCCTCGTACACCCACGCACTGTAGCTCTCCGCAGAGCATACCCTCAGCTTCACCTGGTTCTTTACCAGAGGTGAAAGATTGTATGCGGCAGCTCCGCCGCCCGCAGCCACTCCAAGCACCGCAGCGGTAATTATTGCTATTCTGGAACCATTCTTCTTCGGAGCCGGATCGACTCCTGATACATAATCATAATTGTAGTTATCTGACATGATGCCCCTCCTGTTAGATACATATTACATATACTTATTTGCCCATGATAATACCCTATGAATTTAATATATCACATTTTTTTACAAAAGTCAATAACATAAAAAGCTGCTCTCAAGCAAATCGGGCATTATTACAAAATATGAAGAGAGCCGTTCCGGTGGGGACGGCTCTCTCCTATCTGAAAAGGTGTGTAGAGTATATCAGCGTCCCGGAGGTACAGGGGACGATGAAACGGTTTGTTGATTTATGTAAAGCAGTTCTTTGTCTCCTGCTGTGATTATATTATACCCCATCCTGCACTGTATTGCAATAACAGCAAAATCACAGTCATAATACAAAACGGTATATGTACACCGCTTTTTGATTACATTTTTCCTACATCGGTAAAAAGATTATTTCTGAATGATTACGGAACTGTCAGCATATAAATTAGTGTCCGCAATCATTACAGACGCTCCCTCTGAGCGCACCAAGTCAGGAGTGATATTATGAAGATCCAGCCCGGACAGAGAGCAGTCCTGCTCGGTCAGTACATAATAGAGAACAAGGCTACAGTCAGAAATGCTGCCAAGGCTTTCGGAGTATCCAAAAGCACTGTTCATAAGGATGTAAGCGAACGGCTCAGAAAAGAAGATCCTGCTCTGTTCACACAGGTCAGGGGCATTCTTGAACTGAACAAACAGGAACGTCACATCAGAGGCGGAATGGCTACCAAACAGAAGTACCGTGAGCTTGCACAGTGCCGGCAAAGCTCCGGAAACAGCTGCGGACGGCGCTGAAACACCGTCCGCTATATCAAAGCAGCAGTCTGATACCCGGCTTCTCCGGAACACAAGTCCTCCCTCGCCTGTCCGTGAGGGAGGACTTCCGTATGCCCATATGATCCGGAGCTGTTCACGGGCATACTGCCACTCAGGATCAGGACACATCACGGCTCTGCTGTTACTATTCTATGCAGAAGCAAACAAAATGCTTCAAAGAAAAATAATACAGCAGCGGTAATTTCCGGAAACACTTAAATGTGAAATATTGCGATAAAGTGAGAAAACAAGAGAAATAATGCGATATATTATAATTTCGGTCAGAATCGCCCGAAATCATCTTTAGAACGCACTTGAAGTTCTTATGAACCTGTGATATAATCATATCATCACGAAAGAGGAGCGATTCAAATGAAAAACGAACAGAGATTTTTCCCCGGTACTACAATACCCTATACTGAAGCAGCAAGAAATACTGCCTTTTCAGTCATTTCACCCATGCTCGAAGCTACCGGAGGTCTTACTCTTTCACAGCTTTCACACCTGACCGGTCTTGAAGGTTCTACTATCCAGAACTGGATCAAGAGAGGCTGGGTATCTCCTACTCGTGCTAAAAAGTACTCTCAGCAGCAGGTGCTGAGGATACTCCTTATAAATATGCTCCGCGGCGCTATGACACTGGAAAACATCGCCAACCTTATGACATACATCAACGGCGATGTTGAGGATACCTCGGATGACATAATCGAGGAGGCAGAGCTTTATAACTGTCTTTGCAGGATCATCTTTGACTCCGACGAGCAGTCAGCATTCTCACCGGACGAGGTAAGACAGCTTATCCTCCATGAGATCGCCTGTCTCGACAAGGACAGCCGTGCAAACGGCGAAAAGCTCCAGAACGCCATGTTCGTCATGCTTATGGCTTACCGCAGTGCAGTCCTCCGCAGCGAGGCTGACAGAATGATGGAGGTCATACTCGGCGGAGATCAGTCTGATAAATGAAAGGAAGGATAAATATGAAAAGTGATAACAATGTACAGGCTATTGCAGCCACATACGAAGACGAGGAAAATGCAGCTATCTGCATACCTGCCGGACTTACACTGGGTATGTTTATCGGACTGGTCATCGGCGAGCTGGTATTCGACAGCCTGGGCTCAGGCATGATGATCGGCAGCTTTGCCGGAACTGCTGTCGGCGCAGTGCTTATGGCACTGTGTCTCAGACACAAGGATCACAGGTAAACCTGTATCCTGATACACACCATGCAGCTTCTGTGCTGCATTCTCTCTGAAAGGAACAATTATGGCAAGAATGGAAGAACTCAGAAAAGACGGTACTGTGAAAAGGAGCTTAAAAGGTATCAAGATCGGTGCTGCGCTTATTGTCGCTGTTCCGCTGATACTCAGTTCCTTTACCATAGTCCCTGCCGGACATACCGGCGTTATCCTTACTCTCGGCAAGGTCTCTTCATCATCCTTCTCTGAAGGATTTCATTTGAAGATCCCCTTCATACAGCGTGTAGAGGCTATGTCGAATAAGATACAGGTCTATGAGACTCCTGCCTCCGCAGTGTCCAAGGACCTCCAGACAGTCAGCAGCAGCATCGCAGTAAACTACAAACTCATATCGGACAAGTGTCCTGATATGTACAAGGGATGCAGCGGCGATTATCAGACAGTCCTCATTGCTCCGGCTTTGCAGGAATCAATGAAATCAGTCACTGCCAAGTATACTGCCGAGCAGCTGATAACCGAACGTGCTTCCGTAGGCGACGAGGTCAAGGCATCACTTGACACCAAGCTCAACGGCTACGGCATCTACATCGAGAAGTTCAACATCGTGAACTTTGATTTCTCTCAGGAATTCAACAATGCTATCGAAGCAAAACAGGTAGCTGAACAGAACCTCCTGAAAACCAAGACCGAGCAGGAACAGGCAATTGTAATTGCCGAAGCCAATGCAAAACAGAAGGTCATTGCTGCCAACGCCGATGCAGAGGCTATACTTGCCAAAGCTCAGGCACAGGCTGACGCCAACAAGCTCCTTGAGGAGTCTCTCTCCGAAAAGGTCATCGCTTACAAGCAGATAGACAAGTGGGACGGCGTTATGCCAAAGGTTACAAGCGGCGGTAACGGAATGCTTATCAACGTGGATCTTGACGACTCAGTTTCCGGTACTGCTTCACAGAATGAACCCTCATATGTACCTCCTGCCGAAACAGCGGAGGGTGAATAATATGTCACTATCAATGAACTCAACAGCACCTTCAAGGTGTCTGATATGACTCATCTGACCGTGATAGGGATAGCGGAGCGAAGAGCATGAGGCTCTGGTGAGGGGATGCTCCGCATATATAAAGCAAGTGCGGTCAGCCTTGGGGAAGGCTGCCGCACACGGGGTACGCCGGCGGATATCGCCGCCGGCGTTGAGCCGGACAGTATCCGGCTTTTATAAGGGATGAATTTGGCGTAAGCGGAGGCGTTGGGGAACGGCTCCGCTTTACCATTTATACGCTGTAGCCTTTGTCCCTGAGACTGTCGATCAGCTCACCGAGTATCGAAGCATTGGTACTGGATACAGAGTGAAGAAGAAGTATCTCTCCGCCGTGGGCTGAGGCTGTGAGCCTCGCAAGCCCCTCCGACGGATCAGGCTGATCGTCTGTCTTCCAGTCAACATAAGCAAAGCTCCAGAACAGTGTCCTGTAGCCGCATTCCTTTATCAGCTCAAGGGCTCTTTCGGAGTACTCTCCGCAGGGACACCGGAAATACTGCATCTCATAGCCATAGTTTTCAAGAACATAGTTATGAAGCGACATGATTTCTTCCTTAGCTGCCTCTTCTGAAAGAGTCGGCAGGCTTGCGTGTGTCATGCCGTGATTTCCGATCATGTGTCCTTCGGCTATCATCCGCTTTACAAGTTCCTTCTCCTTACGAGCATAGTCACCTGTAAGAAAGAATACTGCCTTTACGTTTTTCTCCTTCAGGGTATCGAGTATCTTCCCGGTATATCCGTTCTCGTATCCCTGATCGAAGGTTATGATGATACGGCTGTCGTCCGCCGATAAAGCGAAGGCATCAAGGTCGCTGTACCGGCTGTTGAACTGCAGCGCACCTTCGGGACGGTTCATTCCGTCAACTGCATTGCCCTGACCGTAACCGATCTTTGTGGTATCAGCAGCACATACCGAAGTGCAGGGAACTGCCGCTGCCGTAAGAAGAGCAGCCGCAGCAGATAGCTTTTTCATCGGTGTTATCCTCCGTTGCGGAATATCTCCGCAGGAATAGCATATGCAGTATAGATCAGATTATTAATACCATTTTTTTCAAAAGGAGCTTAATCTATGGAATATGTTTTTGAATTTCTGACAGAGGTATTGCTTGAATGTGCTTCCGAAGCCATCGGCTGCAAGAAGATCCCCCGCTACATACGCTACCCGCTTACGGCTTTTGTAATACTATTTGTCGGGGCAGTCATCGGCGGTCTGATGCTTGCAGGCATAACACTGTTTCCGGAAAGCCGCATAGGCGGCTGTATCATCATCGGTATTGCGTCAGTGTTTGCTGTCCTTGCCGTCAGGGAGTTCCGCAAAGCCCTTCGCTCAGACTCTTCAGACGATACTGACAGAAAAAAGCGGGGGTAAAACAAAAAGCTGCCCGATATACGGACAGCTCCTATGTTCCTTTTACTTGATACCGGTATCTCCGGATACCAGATAGCTTCTGACCAGTACCTGAAGCAGCTCGTCACGGTCAATGTGACGGATCAGAGACCTCGCATTATTATGTGTGGTTATGTAAGTCGGATCCTCAGAGAGAATGTAACCCACGATCTGATTTATGGGGTTATAGCCCTTTTCCTTGAGGGCATCATAAATTATAGTGAGATTCTTCTTCATCTCCTGCTCCCTGTCCTGGTTCACAGAAAAGGTCATAGTCTTATCGAACATACTCATCAGCCTCCTGAGGGTTATTAGCTTTCAACAGCACCTCAGTACTGCAATATCAAGCTATTATTTATTATACAGCAATCCGGACGATATTGCAAGGGGCTGGCAGTAATTTCACGCATTTGACAATAATCCACAATCGTTTTTGTGCAATACTTGCAAAAATATGTACGGCGTACATCAGTACGCCGGCTGTCATAATGTCACTGACAGCAGTCACTGCGCTTCACAAAGCTGTTGCAGTCAGTACATTCAGGTACTGTGGGATCAGCCTCGTGAGTGCCTACGGAGATACAGTCCAGTGAGCAGTAGCCTGCTTCAGAAAGATTAAACTGACACTGGGATACGCTGCATCTTACAGAATCATTCTTTTTCATATCCGTTTTTCTCTCCTTCCGATGTACTCGCTCTCAGAGCTGAAATAAGTATTGACGTCTCAGGAGAAAATATTCACGGGATACAGTTTTTTCATTATTCGTTAAGCTGTTATGTGTTTCCACATGGTTTACGGAAAAGACTGTAACAATTATCTTACATCGGCGTCTTTATTACTCCGGCAGCTAAATATCAATAAACTATGGTGACTTGTTACTTAAAAATGTATCTCTTCCTCCGCCGGATGCGGGAGAAGTGATACGAAAAACAAAATCAGGTCATAGATATTTATTGCCGTATCAATAATTAAATTCATCTGATTTTGCTTGACGGAAAACTTAACGGATTATTCATTGACAGTTAAATCTAAATGGTGTATACTTATCTTATAATATGATCGGGGGGTTAATTATGGGTTGTTTAGGCAACATTCTCTGGTTCATCTTCGGAGGCTTCATCGGAGGACTGATCTGGCTGGCGTATGGCGTACTGTGGTGTTTATCCATTGTAGGGATACCCGTAGGAGTACAGTGCTTCAAGCTGGCAGGACTCGCCTTCTTTCCGTTCGGAAAGGAAGTTCATTACGGCGGCGGTCCCGTATCACTATTATGTAACGTAATATGGCTGATAACCAGCGGAGTTCCTATTGCAGTATTCTATCTGGTGGTTGGTATCATCCTCTGCGCTACAGTGGTAGGCATCCCCTTCGGGGCACAGATGTTCAAGCTCGCAAAGCTGGCTCTTATGCCATTCGGCAGCCATGTGAGATGACCGGACAGCATCCCGCAAGGAGGAATCTTTTATGAAAACACATCATCGGATACCGGCAATAATTGCAGCCGCAGCCTTCGCCGCTGCCGCTGTCAGTCCGGTAATGCCCACTGTTACCTCGGGGGCTGACAAGGTGCTGAAGTACGAATTTGAGGACGGAAACACCGAAGGCGGCAAGATCTTCACCGAGGGCTGGGCTGGCAATACCAGCGAAGACGGTGAAGGAGAAGAAATGGATATGACCAGCTTCTCCGGCACAGGCTTCTCCTATCTTGATCAGAAAGGCACCACAGTGTCAGTGACCGCAGACGTTCCAGAGGCAGGGCTCTATGAGCTGAACATATGCTACTGTGAGCCTTACGATCCCAACAAGAAGGTACAGTACCTTAACATCAACGGTGTTAATCAGGGAGAAGTGACCTTTCCTCACAATCTGTCATTCAGCGAGACCTCCGGCGGAGTAGTCTCACTTAAAAAAGGTGAAAACATCATTGAACTGAATTCATACTGGGGCTATACCTACTTCGATTACCTCACTCTCACTCCTGCCGACAAGAGCATAACAGAGCTGTCTCCCACAAGAACTCTCTCTAATCCGGATGCTTCTGAGTCTGCCCAGAGACTGTACTCCTATCTCCGTGATCAGTACGGAAATCACATACTCTCCGGTCAGCAGGAGTACTGCGGCTCCCATAACTACAATATTATGAACGATCCGGATAAAGTGTATATCAAGGACAACGAGGAGGAGTTTGAATACATAAAGAAGGTCACGGGGAAACATCCCGCTATACGAGGTATAGATTTCCTGGTCTACAACTCAGACTCCACCTGGGATGATGACGCTGCTGAACGTACTATCTATTGGGTGAAGGAGCTCCACGGTATCGCTACTGTCACCTGGCACTGGAACGTTCCCTGCGCAAAGGACAGGACGAAGCGTGCTTTCTATCTGGAACATACCGGAAATACGCCATTTACCACTTTCAGCATATCCAAGGCGCTGGAGGAAG
>DNLQ01000177.1 GCA_003488415.1 Ruminococcus sp.
AGAAGCCGTAAAGGATGATCTCCTTTACGGCTTTGTTGTTTTTAAGAAAAGTATTTCAGCTGAAATATCCGACACTTTCCTCAGCCCATGAGAACTGATTCATGAAGCTGCCACGGTACTGATCGTTCTTATCGTTGCTTCCCTTGAGATAGTTGTAGTAATCACAGTCCAGCTTCTCGGTGTGGATGCCGATGCAGTTCCACTCCTTCTTTATAACGTCCTCTGCACCGATATCACGCAGAGTATCACGAAGGTCCTTTATCAGCTTGCGGAGGTAGGAGAACTTGTTATCGTCCGCAGGCTCGTTCTCCCAGAGTATGCCCACAAGCTCGCCGTTGGTACACATAACTCCACGGCGGTACACCAGATATGCAAACAGCTCCAGAGTCTTGGCTCTGCTGAATACCACCTGTTCCTTGCCGCAGAACACTCCGAAGCTGCCGAAGCACTGTACTCTCAGCTTTTGCTGTACAGGCTGTGCCAGCTCTACAGGATGTCTCAGGTTCTCCAGGGCAAGACGAACGTCCTTTTCCCTTACAGGCTTGCAGAGGAATCCGCTTGCGAATACCTGATATGCCTCAAAGGCGTACTCCTTGTAGCCGGTGATGAAAATAATGTTTATTTCCGGATAATCGCTGCGTATCTTCTGTGCAGCCTCTATACCGTTCATACCGGGCATTTCCACGTCCAGGAAGATCACATCTGCCCTTTCTGTTTTCAGTATCTCAAAAGCCTCAGCCGCTGAGCCTGCACTGAAATGTGTTCCGTCCGGATCTATTCTTCTCATCAGCGCAGTCATTATGACAGTAACTGACGGGCTGTCGTCAACTGATAATGTTATCATCATCTTCGCTCCCTTCGATATTTTTTTTGATATGTATGACAGCGGAGGTACCGCTGTCAAGCTGTATTATATCCACACTTCCGATCTTGGTGATGGCGAGTCTGTTGCGGACGTTTGCAAGTCCTATCCCACGGCGCTTGTTCTGCTGCTGAGTCATGCTGCTTGCGCCCGAACCGTCATCTGTAACGATGACTATTATGGAGTCACCGTCGTCACGGGTGGCAAGAACGATAAGTCCGCCCTTTTCGTGGGGCCCGATGCCGTGGCGCACTGCGTTTTCCACAAGGGGCTGCACCGTCAGTGCCGGGAGCATGAAGTCATCCACATCAATGTCGTACTCCACCTGTAATCTGTCGCCGTAGTTTATCTTCTCAAGGTTGAGATAGCTCTGGATGTTTTCAAGCTCCTGGGAAAAGGGTATCAGTCTCGTATCGCTCATAGCGTCAAGATTTGCACGGAGGTATCCGGCAAAGTCACCGATACTGTTGTACACCTTGTCCGGATTGAGTATACACTGAGCCTGGATAGCCATAAGGGAATTGAATATAAAATGGGGCTGTATCTGTGACTGCATAAGCTGGAGCTGTGACTGCATAAGCTGCGCCCTGCTCTTTTCTATCATCATCTCCTGATCTCTCAGCTTCTGACTTACCTCTCTGTGGTGGATAGCCGACAGATAGAGGTAGTAAACGAGGGTATCAATGGAGGCTATCTCGTCCATGAGGTTCTCACGTATATCAAGGAACTCAAAGAGACAGGCTATGACTACGGATGCGGCGATATATACTATTATGCTTCCTCTTGGCTGATCGCCCTTGCTGAAAAACTTCTTTGAGCCGTAAAGCAGCATGATGATATATATCCCTGCGGTAAGATAGGGGACTGCCTCAAGAGGGCCGGTGTGCATCTGATAGTCGTCGCTGTACCAGAATACCATGCGGTTGCCGAAGAAGGCGGTAGAGGTGACGATTATATCTATCACAAGGGGTATCAGCAGGACAGGCTTCAGCTTGTTCTGAGTCATCAGAAGGTACTCGATAAACATTATGAATCCGTACAGCCAGTATTCCAGAGCGTTCTTGAAGTACAGCAGTGAGATATCACGCTGTTCCGAGATCACCCATTCCTCGAATCCCAGGAGTGAAACAAGTATCATCAGGAGACCTGTTACTATACAGATCAGATCCGTCCCTTCTATCTTTTCTGCCTTGTTGGCAGCCATGACCATGGCAAGTCCGGCGAGTATTATCAGCGTCAGGTAGTTTCCTGCGAAGAAATCCAGCAGGAACGAGCCTATAGCCGATGCTGTATCCATGTTCCACCTCCATATACGCAGAATGCCCGGGAACAGGAGGCTCACGGGCAATTATCGCCGTCCGGAGCGACGGGGTATTATCCTGCATAAAGAGACCGTTTCACGCTCTGTCCGGATAATACACCGCATACAGCAGCTCCGTTTCAAGGCAAATGCTTGTTTTGTTTACCGGGATAATAATGTGTCAAGAGCCTCAGTAAATTCCCGGTACATATATAAAGAACCCAGGGCGACAACAGGCGCTCCGGAAAGACCTGCCGCTTTCAGGGCAAGCTCTGTACCCTCTCTTACGCTTGTGCAGGGTACAGCGGTCAGTCCCATACCGCACAGAGCATCCGCAAGGGCATCTGCTGCCAGCGCACGGGGATTGTCCGGAGTCACAGTAAAGATACGCTCTGCCCTGCCGGTGAGCATCTCCCCGTAAAGGCGGTAATCCTTATCTGCCATAACGCCCATTACGATAACTGCCTTCTGCTCTCCGAAGCAGTTTTCCATAGTTTTCACTGCTGAGCGCATACCGTCGGGGTTGTGCGCTCCGTCAAATATCACAAGGGGAGATCTGCTCAGCACCTCGAACCTGCCGTGCCAGCGCACCCTGCCAAGCGAATCAGCTATCACTGCATCCGGTATCTCTGTCCCGTTTTTTCTGAGCAGTTCCGCCGCTGCCAGCACGTTCAGCAGATTGGAGTACTGATACTCTCCCGTCAGTCCGGTCTTTATCGTCATGCTGCCGTTTCCGGAAGTCCACACATAATCCGTACCGTATATATCACGCTTTATCACTTTAAGGCTGTCTCTGTCGGGCAGGTACAGCGGAGCGTTCTTACGGGATGCAGTACGTCTTACGACATCAAGAGCCTCCCTGTCGCTGCCGCCGAATATCACCGGACAGCCTTCCTTTATAATACCGGCTTTATGTGCGGCTATCTCCGGGATAGTACTGCCGAGAAAGCCGCTGTGATCGTGCTGGACATTGGTTATCACTGAAAGCAGAGGGGAGGATATTACGTTTGTGGCGTCGGTATCTCCCCCCATGCCGCATTCTGCAATACAGATGCCGCAGTTCTCCTGCCGGAAAAGCAGGTATGCCGCAGCCGCAAGGATCTCAAATTCCGTAGGCTTGTCCTCCATGGACTCCGCAAAGCCGGATACCTCATCTATCAGCTCTGCAAATCTTTCCTCAGTGATGCACTCACCGCCGATACGGTAATGATCGGTATATCCGGTAAGTGCCGGGGAGGAGAACCAGCCGGCCTTTATGCCTGAGGCTGTGAGTATTGCCGACAGCATTGCGCCGAAGCTGCCCTTGCCGTTAGTTCCGGCGACGTGTATGACCTCAAGACTGTCCTGTGGAGAGCCGAGAAGCCTGCAAAGTCCGGTGACACGCTCAAGTCCCAGGCGGCTGCCTCTGAGGGCAGCAGTTTTCAGATAGTCCGCAGCCTCCTCATAGGTCATTTGCTGCACAGCTTTCTCACCTGCTCTGCAAACGCCTTGTTGCTGAGAAGGAGATAGATCACCATGCCTTCAACGGCAGCAATGACGATGTAGTTCACGGGACGCCATATCAGTGTAGGTCTCATACCGGGGAAAGCCAGATACAGTGCAGCGGTCTTGACGATCACTGAACCGATAAGGTGTGCCAGTCCCACTGACCAGGCGACTCTCGGAAGGAGCCTGGATCCGGACATTTTCTGAGCCACGAAGCCTGACACGAAGCCTACGCACACAGCTCCCACGGTGATAAGGGGGATAGGTGCCTGACTTGTCACCATACAGCCGATAAGGTCTGCGCCGAGTCCTACGGCAGCTCCGATGAACGGCCCGAAGAATATCCCAGCCATGAGAATAGGGAGATTCTCAAAGCTGATGCGCAGTACCGAAGCCACGTCGAGTCTGAAGGACTTTCCGATAATGCTGATAGCAATGAGCATGGCACAGATGACCATTACCCTTGTGCTGCCGAAAAGTTTCAGATTAGTCTTTACTGCTGCTGATCTGTTGTTTGTATCCATAATAAAAAACCTCCTTTTCCACATCATACGACAAGAAAAGAAGGGAACTCTTTTATATTGTCCTATGAAGCGGGATGCAAAATGCGAACCGCAGGTCACAGGACTTTCCCATGCCTTTCGTTCCGCCGGCAACTCCCCGTCCGGCAGACACTTAACGAACGCATTTTTACTCTTCAACACTTACATTATAATACACTTTTTCCTGTATGTCAATACTTTAATGTGAAAAAAACGTCATACTTTTTTGCTGTATCCTTACGCATCCGTACAGGAGACAGCAGAGCATTATCATCGGAGGTATATCTGTGAGGTTTATGGCAATACTGTTACAGAAGACAAAATGCACAGCAAGGAGGTCACTATGGCAGAACTTATTGCTCCGGGAGTTTTCCGGTTTGACGGATGTATAAAAGCAGAGAGCTATGGTACGGCAGTGGGAGAGACCGAAGGCAAGGGACCTTTAGGAGACTGCTTCGACGTTGTGGAAAAAGACTCACACCTCGGCTGCGATACCTGGGAACAGGCGGAGAGCAAACTGCAGCTCCGGGCAGTGGATACAGCTCTTGCCAAAGCCGGTCTAAGACCGGAGGATATAGGCGTTGTATGCGCCGGAGATCTCAATAACCAGTGTACAGCCTCCGCCTACGGGCTGAGGGGGCTGGGCATACCGTACCTGGGACTTTACGGAGCCTGTTCCACTATGGCTGAGGGGATACTGACTGCCGCACTGATGATAGAGTCCGGAGCGGCAGAGCGCTCGGCAGCAGCGACATCCTCCCATTTTTCCACGGCAGAGCGGCAGTTCCGCTCACCCCTCTCCTACGGAGGTCAGCGCACTCCCACCGCCCAGCGCACCTGTACTGCTGCCGGAGCTGTGATACTCTCCCGGAAGGGGAAGGTGAGCGTAGCCGGCGGCTGCATCGGAAAGATAGCGGATATGGGTATAACCGACATGACGAATATGGGAAGTGCTATGGCTCCGGCAGCAGCGGACACAGTCGAACGCTACCTTGAAGCTACCGGGACTGCTCCCTGCGACTATGACTTCATAGTCACCGGAGACCTGGGCACAGTGGGCAGCAGCCTTCTGGCGAAGCTCCTGGAGGAGAAGTGGTCCGACCTTGCAGAGCGGCACAGGGACTGCGGCGTTATGATATATGCTGCGGACTCCGGCGATCCCTTTGACAGTCACTGCGGCGGCTCGGGCTGCGGCTGCGGAGCGTCGGTGCTGTGCGGACACTTCCTTCCCATGCTGGAGTCAGGGGAAGCGGATAACCTGCTTTTTATCGCCACCGGAGCGCTGATGTCCCCTATGATGATACAGCAGGGGGAGTCGATACCCTCCGTGGCACATCTTGTACATTTCAGGAGGTCTTGAATATGCTTTGGGATATGATAAAAGCCTTTATTGTGGGCGGAGCTCTGTGTGCAGCTGGACAGGTGCTTATTGACCGCACAAAGCTGACTCCGGCGAGGATACTCACCGGATACGTGGTTGCGGGAGTGGTGCTGTCGGCACTGGGGATATACGGTCCCCTTGCGGACTTTGCCGGGGCAGGAGCGTCGGTGCCTCTTACGGGCTTCGGACATCTTCTTGCAGAGGGAGTCCGCAGGGCAGTATCTGAACGGGGACTTCTCGGTCTCTTTACCGGTGGACTCACAGCCTCTTCCGGAGGTATCGAGGCAGCGCTGCTGGCAGGTCTTGCAGCTTCACTGATATTCCCTCAGAAGGACAAGGCGTAAAAAAGCTCCGGAGGATCATCCCTCCGGAGCTTTTGTATCATTATCGTATTGCCGTGTGCAGTATCCGGAACTTTGCAAGTTCCTTACCTTATTTGTACAGTCCCGTTATTCTCCAGCTGTCTCAGCAGGGTGAGCCTTGCCTCGTCACGGCGCTCCGGCTTTATCATATAGTACATATAATGCTCGATAAGGCTGAACAGTCCCAGGGAGCGTCCCTCTATCTTGAACTGCTCAAAGCCCATAGGCACGTACTTCTCCCATATATCCTCCGGTGAGATGAAGTTCTTCAGTCCCTTTATGTCGAAAACCGTGCGCTCCATGCACTTGCATTCGTATACCGGGCGGTACTCCGGGTGAGCTTCTTCATATCCGGCGAAGTCAAAGGGCTTTCCGGTCCTGCGGCTAACGTGCTGAGCGTAGAGTATCTGCTCCTCACCGATGTAACGGTAGTGGTCGGAGCGGTACTTGCAGCCGGGATTGCAGCAGGCGTTCACAAGTATCTCGCACTTCTTCTTGTCAGGTATCTTTTCAAGAGTCTCCATATCGTGGTTGAGGTCGTAGTCTATCACCACTATATGATAATCGCTTCCGACCTCGGAATAAAGAGCCTCCGGATCGGTTATGCGCTTGCAGGTGGAGCTTGTGAGCTTGTAGCCGGGATAGTTCTTCCTTATGTAGTCCTCCAGCAGCGGAGACATAACTATAGCTTCATTCATGCCGTTGTCCGCAAGCTGCATCACCATATTGCAGAAGGGATCGCTGAGATGCTCCTCTGTAAGCATTGGATTTGTGAAGGTGAAGCGCAGGGGGATGTTCCTGTTGTTGAAGGTGCTGATGACCTGTTTTATGAATCCTTCCTCGCAGATCCCCTCCTGGAAGCGTCCGCCGTTCCACATTGACGGCGGGAAAGCTCCGTATACAGAGGCTATCTCCACTCCCTCACGGAAGAATTCCGGACGCCTTTTCAGCATCTCTGCAAAGGTAACGTTGAGTCTGAAATGCCGGGTGAAGTCCGGCAGGTGAAAACGTACTCGCACAGCCGTTCCTCCTTTTCCGATATATTTTAATTATACCATTGTACCGGAGGTTTGTCAATCGGTGAAGACACGCATGGTATACCGCCGCATGAAGACACGCATGGTATACCGCCG
>DNLQ01000127.1 GCA_003488415.1 Ruminococcus sp.
TACTATCCGATAATAGTATGTGACAAGGACGGTTCTCCCGAGCAGAACTTCAATCTCAGGAGCGTCGGAAGCGGCAAATACCGTTTTTCAAGCGGCTACGACGGCAGCGTATACATGAATGTATGGGCAGGAACAGAGTCAGAAGTGTCTCTTGGATGTGACATTACAGGCTTCAGCAACGATGATAACAACACTCAGAGATTCTATATAGTCCCCATAGGCAACGATGAATTCCTTATCGAAAGCGGTCAGAACAGCAGACTTGTTCTCGGAACTGAAGACAGGAACGGCTACACACACGTTGTTCTTCAGGCATACAACAAGAATAACAGAAACCAGGTCTGGAAGCTCGAAGGCGCATCGACCTCCGGCAATACAGAGCCTGCTTCATCTGCTCCCAAGCCGGGCGGAAATGCAGAGGTCAGCAACGGCAGATACAACATCATCAGCGTCGGTACTGGCAAGTACATGAACTACGCCTACGGCTGGAAGGCAGGCAACAAATACTATCCGATGATAGTATGCGACAAGGACGGTTCTCCCGAGCAGATATTCGACCTCAGTCATCTCGGCAGCGGCAAATACCGTGCAACGAGCGGCTACAACAGCGGTATATCAATAAACACATGGGCAGGTACAGAAGCCGACGTAAAGGCAGGCTGTGATATCACAGGCTTCGCAAGCGAGGACAATAATACCCAGAAATTCTACTTTGTGCCTGTGGGCAGCGGCGAGTACGTTATCGAGAGCGGACAGGACAGCAGTCTTGTGTTCGGTCTTACCGAGAAAAACGGCTATACACACGTTACTCTCCAGACATACAACCCAAATGACAAAAACCAGAGATGGAAGCTCAATGCCCTTGATACTCCCGCTCCTACAGAGGCTCCCGTTACTACAAAAGCTCCTGCAACAACGGCAAAGCCCGCAGCTGCTACTACCCAGGCAGCAGAAACGAAGGCTCCCACAACTACCGTAAAGCCCTCAGCTACAACAGTTCCAGCAGCAACAAAGGCTGCCATGAAGATCATACCCGACGAGATCATCATGAAGACCGGCGATACAAACGAGCTTCTCATTGTAAATGCTCCCGACAAGACAGTCAAGTGGACAAGCTCCAACACCAGGGTAGCTGCAGTAAAGGACGGAATTGTCACCGCAGCAGGTGCAGGAGAGGCTGAGATATACGCAGTCAGCGGCGGAGAGAGCTGCAAGTGCAGGATCACGGTAGAAGCCGATGGATCCATGAACGCTGGTGTGAAGGGTGACGCAAACGGCGACAGCAAGGTCAATGTTGCCGATGCGGTAGCAGTCATTCAGTACATCTCCAACCAGACAAAGTATGCTCTCACACCCGCAGCCCTTGCAAATGCGGACTGCGACGGAGTAGCCGGCATAAGCGGCAATGATGCGATCATGATCCAGAAGATCGACGCCGGGATCATCACATCATTCTGAGGTACATCCGAAGCAGAGTGACATTACGAAGAAAGCCTCCGGCATAATGCCGGAGGCAGTCTTATACTACAGGAGGTATGCTATGAACAGGAGAATACTTGCCGCAGCAGTGAGCGCCATGCTGGTCATAACAGCATTTCCGGCTGTACCGCTCAGTGCATTTGCGGACTTTGAGAATACCCACATCAATACAGGAGATCAGCGTGAGGACATTGTTGCAGTTGCCGAAACCCAGATAGGCTATCATGAAGATCCGGAAGGAGAAACGCCGTATAACCATTTCATCGGTGCTTTGCAGGGCAGTCCGGCGGACGGCTACGGATATGCCTGGTGTCACTCCTTTGTATCGTGGTGTGCTTATCAGGCAGGTATATCGAGGGATATAGTCCCCAGAGTCCCCGGTACTTATACAGGCTCCGACTTCTTCAGACTCAGAGGACGCTGGGAGAATGCTGCCGCATACGGCGGAAGCTATGTGCCTCAGAAGGGCGATGTCATCTATTTCAGTAACGATCATGAGATCAGCAGGCCAAGTCATGTAGGCATAGTGACCGGTTGCTATGACGGGATCGTTTACACGATCGAGGGTAACAGTGCCGATGAGGTAAGGGCTAAGGAATACGCTCTTACTGACGAATACATCATAGGCTACGGAGTACCGGAATACGACAGCATACCGGATGAGGTAACCGTTCCCGTCTGTGATGAAAATATCCCTCCGGTCACTGACGGTATATATATCATCGAGAACTGCGGAACTATGAAGGAGCTGAACTATGCCTACGGCTGGAAGACCGGCGGAGGCTATTACCCGATGATAGCAGCTGATGCGGACGGCTCACCGGAGCAGCTGTTTATCATTTCCTCTCCTGACGGCGGAGCATACCGGCTTGCAAGCGGTTATGACAGCAGTATCTCTGTCAATGTATGGGCGGAGACCGAAGCAGATATCAGAGTTGGATGCGATATAACCGGTTTTAAAACCGAAGACAACAATACACAGAAGTTCAGGTTACTGCCTGTCGGAGACGGCGAATACGTTATAACGAGTGCCGTGGAAGAGAGTCTTGTGTTCGGGCTTGCGGAGAGAAACGGCTATACCCATGTTGTTCTTCAGAGATACAGGAAGGACAACATTGATCAGAGGTGGCGGTTAATCCCGCAGGATACCGAACCGCCCACAGAAACAACAGAGCCGGTCACAGAGAGTGCTGCTATGAGGATAGTTCCGGAAGAGATCACTATGAGACCGGGAGACAGATGTGAGGCATTAATACCCGGTCAGACAGGTGAGTGTGTCAGATGGACAAGCTCAAATACAAAGTCAGCAACTGTAAAAGACGGCGTTATCACGGCTATAGCTGCCGGCGAAGCTGAGATATATGCAGTGTGTGGTGACAGGACCAGCAAGTGCAGAGTTATCGTTGAAGACATGGGATCATCAAAGGCAACTGTGAAGGGGGACGCAAACTGCGACGGTAAGGTGAATGTATCAGATGCTGTCGCTGTTATGCAGTACATCTCAAATCAGACGAAATATCCGCTTATTGGTCCGGCGCTGGAGAATGCGGACTGTGACGGTGTCGCCGGCATAAGCGGCAATGATGCCATTACGATACAGAAGTTCGATGCGGGGATACTTGGTATCTGACAGGCGGTATCTCCGGAGCATAGTATAAATGACGTTACTGTATGTGCTTTCAGCAATTTCCCCAGTTCAGCGGAACTGTGATGATGTCCGTGACGGTCGGCGCTGATGTAATGGTCGTGACCGTGACTGTGCTTTACCGTGTGAGTATGTGTCGAGCCGTCGTGGGTATGGGTAAATGTGTGAGTGTGGTGCTGTGCAAGAGTATCAGCCGCCGCAATTGCGTAGATAACAGCATTTTTGTTTTTCATCTTCTGCTCCTTTCAAATGACATATTTAATCCCTGCCACTATCAGCACGATCCCGTAAAATGCAAAACCTATGCCCATTGCTCCGCCGACTTTAATATTCAGCTTCCTTGCTATTAGCAGTATCGGCAGAGCACCGACGGGATTCAGCAATACAAACCACTTTGGCACTTCGAGAGCGCCTGTCAGTATCTGCGTCCTGTTTCTGATACTTTGAGGTTTTAAAAACTTAAAAGCATCAAAATACGTTAGAGTTAGCTAACAGTATTATAGCACAATTGATCTTATTTTGCAAGATATTTCGTTATATTGTTTTTTTAAGAGCCATGTCCCTTTTACGAAGCATGGCTCTTTTCATTATGCGTTCAGTTTTCGCTGCTGTCGCCCTCATGTCTGATATTGTAGCGCATTGAAGAATAATCAGTTGCCTCATCGAAGAAGCCGACCTTCTTGTAGATGCTGTAGCCCATGTCCGTGGCGTTGAGTCTTATGCGGTCAAGTCCGTTTTCCTCACCGTACTTTACAAGCTCACGCATTATCTCGGTACATATGCCCTGACGTCTGTATTCAGGTTTCGTGTATACTGAGAGTACCTCTGCAAGCATACCGTTCGGGAGAGTCGGGGTTGCAGGTCTTTCGGATATTATGAGTACGGCGCAGGATACGATCTCGCTGCCATGCTTTGCAACGAATGCGATGCAGTTATTGCCAAGCTCCTTTTCAAAGTAGGAAGGGAGCTGATTCCTCATTACTGCTTCTTCCTCTTCGGTTATGCCTTCAAACTCTTCAGCTATGTACGCCACTCTCATGTCAACGAGTCCGTCGATATCATCGGGTGCAGCGGTCGTTATGATGATGTCTTCCATGTTGATAACTCCTCCTGTATCAGAATTTTATGCCGAATCGTTCGGCATCCTCACAGGCATACTTTTTGTCGGTACGGTCCGCATCGATAGTAGCACCTGCATCTTTTTCCAGTTTTTTGTATTCTTCTTTCGTTCTGTTGTAAAGAGCGAGAGTTTTTTCATTTCTGCCGTCAGGCTTTTTGAAAATGCGCAATATTGCACATTTCGTTGCGTTGATAAGAAGATTGTCCGGATCGTTCTGCCTGTCGAAGATACTGAAAACGATATCTCTTTCCTTTTTGGTGAGCTTCCATACAGAGTCTTTCGGGTTTTCCTGACGCTTCTTTGTATAGAATATAAGTGCCCGCTGCACTCCGAAAAGCCACGGCATCATATCTGCCTCCTGTTCGGCAAGTCTCTCAAGGACGGTAAATGAGTAGGGCTTTTCTTCGTCAGGCTTGTAGCTGTCTTTGTATACTCCTTTTTCTGCAAGCGTTTCAAGATTGAGTAAACTGCCGGAAGTGTCGCTGATAGCTCCGTCACTCAGATTGATACGGACATACCCCTTATACAGCATAAGCATCATCGCCCGGGCAGTATAGAGTATCTCCGTGCCCTTCATCTGTAGAAGTGAATGATCGTCTATCATGCCTTCATAGGTTTTCCTGTAGTATTCAAAGCCCTTCTTGCAGTTTCTTTTCAGAAGGTCGTTCTCCTCAAGCCAGCCTACCGGCTTTTCGTAGATATGGCCAAGAAGATTGCCGGATAGATTGAGGGGGATGCACTTTTCAAGCTCTTTCAGAGATTCATTGAACAGCCATCTTCCGTGACGGTGTCTCAGATCCTCGTCGGGATGCCCGGAATGTGTTTCAGCTTTATTATCCATCTCTTCAATGCTGAACCAGTCGGAGATGACAGGTTTTTCTCCCGGAGCAAAAACATCCTGTGCATTGAGCATCCATATCTTTGCCCGGTGATGACGGAGAAGAGTGCGCCGCAGCTTGTCGCAGTCCGGCAAAAATCTTTGTTCAGCAAATTCATAATACTTCCTTGCAGTACCGTAGTCCTTTTTAAGGCGCAGATGCTGGAACACGGCTGCAAATATCTCCGCCGCTGCCTGATTTTCTTCTGCTGAGAGAAGCCTCGGACGGTCAATGAAGAAATCAGCATGAGCGAGAAGGCTCTCTGTGAACGGACTTATTATCTGATAGCGTTCTTCGTCAAACGGAGTACCGATGCCGAAGTGGTCGAGGAAGCGATAGCAGCAAAGGCAGAGAGCGAGCTGCTGCCTGAAATGATAGAGTATCTCGTCCTCCGAGGCGCAGGGCTGCAAAGGCTCCGTTACTGAGAATATCCTGAATATTGCCTTTGCCGTCTTATTGTGTTCCTCTGATCTCTTTTCAGCAAGGTAGGTAGGAAAGGTGGCGTACAGTGAAGCTGAGCAGTTCTTCTCCGTAAGTCCGAGTTCTGCCTTTATAGCATTCTGAGCGGAGGAGCGCATATTGAAATCCGGAGTCATCTCTATAAGCATGGGAAGCTCCGTATCGTGGATGCTGTTCAGATAGGAAATAACGCTGAAGCAGACAAAGTATTCCTGTACATCGTCATGTATGAAATGAAGGGTATCTCCTGTGAATTCCACAAATTCAGACAGTCCTCTCAGATCATCGTAGTAGAAGTCGGGAGCCTTTGAGAAGACGATCTCCGAGCGTTTTGCATCTTCCTTGAGGATGCTGTTTATCATCGTGCGGTAGCGCTCCTGTACCGCAGCAGAGGAATGGATCTTATCCACAAGACGGAGCACCTGCTTCTTGGTTATCTCACGGCTCCTGCCGGTCTCCATAAATGAAGCGATCGCACCGAGCACTACGAAATAGAGGTAGAGGTATTCATCCTTCTGAAGATCCTTCTCCTTATATGTCTGCATTGCTGAATACCTGTGGATGAACTCAAAAAGCCCATACTGAGTTTCGATAGGAGTACCTTTTCCGGTATTGCCGGTATCCTCAAGTGTTTCCTTATAGCGGAAGAAAAGAGGCTTTTCAAGAAGCCGGTCACATTCTTCCGTGAGCGGTACAGTCGGCTTTATCCTCTGATCCTTGACTCCTGTCAGCTGTGCGTCGCAGAAACCGGTGCCGTCCGGGAATATCCTCAGTATATCATCACGTCTTCTGGAGGTGACGGCAAGTCTGACGTTATCACAGGCGGCAAGTCCTTTTATCTCCTCTATGATAAGTCTCATAGTGTCATATGTGTGAGAGCTGTTCTGTTCAAGCAGTTCGTTGAGACCGTCGAGCAGAAAAAGATATTGTGTATCGGCGTTATAGTTCATACGCCTGCCGGTACGCATTGACAAATGACGGAAAATATATGATGTCTTATCGCTTGCCCTTGTCATATCATTGCGGCAGTGTACATTCTCTGATACCGGCGAGGACAGCGCATCCTTCAGCAGTGAAGCGAGAGATAAATAATCAGTCGTCCGGCTCTGCACATCAGTATTCATCTCAAAGAGTATCGTTTTGAGAAAGTGTGTCTTTCCGTATCCGCCGGAGTTTACGATATAAAGGCACTTGCAGGCTTCGATCGCATCATCGGCAAGTGTAGTGACAGAGGTATGCTCTTTTCCTTCCGGATCGTACCATATCAGATCCTGAGGGAGTATCTTCTTTTCAAAGACATTTTCACATTTCAGACCTGTCATGCGGAAGAGGCTCGTATCAGGAAGATCATCGCCAATGAAGCCGATATCTTTAAACCTTTTCCTGAGGTATTCCGGATAGCGTCTCAGCGTATTTACATTTATCCCGAGTTCATCGGCAATAGAGTTCTGATCGTAATCCCTGACTTTTGAGGCATTGAGAGTAAGCAGTCTGAGACAAAATCGTATGAAATCCTGATTTGCAGTTTTCTCTGTCAGTGCTTTCCCGCCGCAGGAGAACTCCATGCCGAGCCTTTCGGCTGATATCTCATATATCCTGCAGAAAGCTGTATTCTTCTTGTTGTTTTCATGCCATATCCTGAATTTATGCAATTATGTCACCTGATTTCTTGTGATTGCGAATTAATTGTACCGGTTCTCAGCTGATTGCGAAGTATTCGCTGTTGATTGTATGATACTGAGGTGCGATAATAATATCAGCGGAAGGGAGGGAGGAAATGATAAGAGCACCGATACGGTTTCAGTCTGAGATCTGTATCGACTGCCGGATATACAGGATGATCATTACAGATGAAGGTCTGAGGAGGTATTACCTTATAGAAGATGATACTTCTATACCCGTTGATGATTATGAACTGCAGAGGCGTATAACCGGAAAGGTCTTTGAAGATCTTTATTAATATGATTATACCATTACCTGCATCCTATGTCAACGCTTGCCTTTACTGAGTCAGCTAAAGATCACCCGCTGCGGCAGTTCCTGATCATACGCCCGCCGCCCTGACCACAAAGGACTGTATCAGTGATACAGCAAGAAATTCTATTTTGGAGGTATCTTTTATGAGAACTATCAAGAACACAATCGTTAAGGCAGCTGCTTCTATCGCAGCAGTAGCAGTTATCGCTGCTCCCACATTAACACAGTCATACCCGGTATCACTCAATAACGAAACTGCGATCGTTATGTGTGCCGAGGCAGCCTCAAAGCGCTCAGGCAAGTCAAAGGCGTACATCTCTAAGATCGGCTATAAGAAGAACGCCTTTACTATCTGTGTCAATACTGATGCTCAGATCAATAACATGATCAAGTGGCTCGATTCCATTTCCATCTACACAAGCGGCTGCAAGTACTCTGCAAAGATCTGCTCACTTGGCAAGAGCCTTGTTCCCGGCAGGGGCGGAAAGGCAGTACTCACTTTCGCAAGTAAGGTCTTCAAGAACATCAATGGTGTCGGCAATTCCGCAAAGGCAGCAAGAGCAAAGGTCGCTTCTCTCTCAAAGAAGTACGGAAACAAGGGCATAAAACTCACTGTACGTGAGAACGGTGCCTGGATCGTAGAAACCCAGTGATCTCCCGCCCGGATCAGGGCATGACAAAAAATACATAACTGAAAAAATACAGCCGGGATAGTCCGTAAGAATATAATTCGTCCCTGCAGATAGCTGTGAAACAGAACAGGCAGATACTTCAATTTGTGAAATATCTGCCTGTTTTTTGTTATATCAGCGCTCGATCCTTACTTACAGATACAGCTTGCTTTTTCGGCTAAATCATGCTGCAACAGCTTATTCCAATGGGAATGTGATCTCCCAGTCGCCGGAGGTATAACCCTGTGCAGTTACAAATTCTCCTTGCAGCGTACATTCTGCAAGCATATCATAGGAAACAGGGATGATCTGCTCTGTATAACTGTTCTGGTGTGTCGGATCCCAATAGGAGAATCCGATTTCTGTTTTTTCACCGATCACTCTGCCGTTATGATCTGCAAGGTCAATATGCCCATGATTGTCTGTATGCGGTATATCATCGTATCTTGTCAGGATATGCAGCGCACCGTCAATGTACCCGATATTCTCAATAGATACACCATTTGCCGGGCTGCAAAGCTCCTTCTCGGAAGGGATCAAAAAACGGTATTCCTGCGATCCGGGTAATTCATCATAAGAGTATCCGCCGCTGATATCACTTCGTGCTGTGGTCTGCGGTTCATACGGAATGCTGCTCATGTCAATATCACCAAGCACTGACTTTGTTTCTGTCTTGCCCATCAGCATCTCATGAACAGAGAAAGTGACCTTCCCTTTCGGAATGGTGCTCCCGTCCATTGTCTCCAGATTCACCACAAAATAAGCAGTATGTGTATCAGCATCATATTCCGAGAAGCTGCAATGACCTGCCATATCACGGGGAACATTGATCTGATAGCTGTCATACAGATCCCATTCACCGTCAGGACAATTGCCTGTTGTATCGTGCATAGCAAGATACATACTTGCTTCATTGCCTTTGCGTTCAGCAGAGATCACCGTCATTTCGATACCGTGATCCTCACAGGTCTTCTGTACAGGTTTGAATGTCTGTGCAACAGACGGAGCGATATGGTAAAGGATATTGTACGCAGGATCGACACCAAATGCTGTCAGTGCCGGGAGAGGGAAAGTGATCAGCGCTGCCGCAGCAGCTGCCGATACGATCCTTTTTGTCCATTTTCCATGTGTGATCGCTTTTCTCGGCATATCAACATCAAGATAACGGTCATCAATCATTCCTACAGCATTCATAAATGTATCAGCTTTCATAGATAATTCTTCTCCTTCAGTTTCGCATAGAGCTTTTTGCGTATCCGGAACAACATGGATTTTACCTTGCTTTCTGAAAAGCCGTGATAATCAGCAATTTCCGTTATCGACTGCATATACCAGTAACGCCTTACAAACACATTTCGTTCGGTTTCAGATATTCTGTCAAGAAAATGATCGATCTCATCAGCAAGAGCCTGTTCGGATACCTGCTGTTCAACATTCTGATCGGATTGCAGCCAGTCTGCAACTTCCTCAAACACAGCTCTTACCTCAGCTGCCCCACGCTTCATAGCTTTTTCAGATCGAACACGTTTCAGGCTGATGTTTCGTGTTAGTTTGCCGAGAAATGTTTGCAGGCATCCGGGAATATGCGGGGGAATGCTGTTCCAGGCTGCAAGCCATGTATCGTTAAGGGCTTCATCGGCATCTTCGCTGATATGTAAGATACGAACCGCTATTGACCGGCAGTATTTCGTATATTTGCGTTCAGTTTGAGAAATAGCATCTTCATTGCGTTTCAGGTACATCTCTATAATCTGTTGATCTTCCACGATGTTCCTCCTCTCATGTGTGATTAGAAGCTCCTACTATACTACTACCCAAACGGGGAACTTTGGTTGCATATATTTCAAAATTTCTTTTCAGCTGCCTGACAGAATACGGTAACTCGTCGTGACATAATAAAGTGCCTTGAAAGCGGCGGAATTGGTGGTCTCTGACACCATGATATGGATTTTTACAGAACAGATCAGATGTACACACCGCCCATTGAATGCGGCATCAGCACATACGGTGCCTGAATGCCTGCGTTTTGCAGTGCAGTTCTGTAATGCTCCACAACGTGTTCAACGGTCATAGCGCCCTTATAATCATCGCTTACACCATAGCCTGCACGGTCGAGAAAGACAAGTCTGTTATCTTCTTCAAGGGGCGCTGTCATCTTACGCCAGCCAATATACATCTCGCCGTCAGTATTCTGCGTGATTTTTTCAGTTTAACTGCTCACTAAAAACGGCTGAAGTAATCCAGTATTACCGGCAATGCGGATTCAAACCGCATTGGAAGTCCGTGTCCGCAGGCTAACCACTCAGGAGACAATTTCACTATCCGTTCGAGCGATCTTTTCATCAGCTTCGGACTGACGGCATGAGGCGTGATGTCGGGACGTTTCCAAAGAGCTGTGAAAGCGTCACCGCAGTAAAGGACATCGTTGCTGTATACTCCGGCAGAACCGTAGGTATGCCCGGGAAGGGGTACGATATCCGCATCAAAACCAAGTTCACGCAGAAGACTTTTGTCTTGTTTGCCAAAATAGATATCCGCATCGTAGTGCGGACTGTTGAACAGGCTGCCGTTTATCCATTGTGTGTAATTCCGGAAAGTATATTTCGGCATTGTGGGCTTTACTCTCTGCGAAAGATAATTCTGACGCAGATCTTTATCATTCTCGGAAAGCAATATCTTAACGCCTGTCTTTTGCAGTTTAGCCGCATTCCAGTCATGATCAGCATGGGCGTGAGTGAGCAGCACATACCTGATATCATATTGTCCGATCCATTTACGCAGGCCACCCCATATCTGAAACAATCCCGTGTCTATCAGAAGATCACCCTGACTGCCTCTCAGCACATAACAGGTCATATTGCTCTGCGCATAATACAGTATATTTCCGCATTCACGGATCTCGTTTGTCACAAAAGGAAAGAGTCTTTTGGAAATGTTCATTTCTGTTGCTCCTTTATTCTTGCATAAGCCCGGACACAGCATCATTATTTTAAGATCTGTCACTTATGAAATGCTGAGATCATATTTCCTCTCAAAATCTGACTTGACAGCAGCAGCTGCTGTACATTTGCTAAGATCATATACTACCGACCACTGCGTTATACTGTCATAGTACATATGCCCCGGCTCGTAGTATTTATGTCCGTCCATCTTAGCTGCTTCAAGAAGCTCCATAGCTTCCTTGCTTGTCATTACTGCGCCTTTTTCTTTCAGGCGGTCCTGCATGATCTCAAAGCGCTCCTTGCCGGTTCCGTTCTTCTTATCTGTTGACAGCGTGAAATTCGTGAGACAAAAGCAGCGATCTTCAGGTTCCCTGCGTATGACTACCATTTTGTTGTCAATATACTCGACTATCGCAGAATCACCGCTCCGGTCAGCCATATGGAAGTGATAGCCGATCTTACCGCTTGACCGCATATCAATGCTGTCCAGTATCCCGACAGCTTCTTCAACATTTGCCGCACGGTCAAGCAGCAGCCTTATCGCAAGCGTTGTCATGACGGGTGTTTTTCCTGTATCCTGTCGGGTGACTTGTTCCGCTGCTGTATTTACCGCTACTGCAAAGCCATTTTCATTCATACCGTCAAGAGGTGAATATACCGCTGCCAGAGTTCTGAATCTGCCGATGATACTTTTTTCAGGCAAATGCCTTTCATCAAATCCGATATGCCCCAGATTTGATAATGCGACGGATCTGTATCCTTTCTTCGGAAACGCCTTTATCAGTATTGCCATTCCGCTTTTGTAATCAAAATTGCGGGCGAACAGCTTGTGACCATCAGGTGTTGATGCAACAAAGGAACTACAGGCTCCTTCCGGCTTTACTTTCACAGGGAGCCCGTTCAGGAGTATCCTGCAAACATTATTTGCAAACTGAGTATCACTGCCTGCACCCATTTTAAGCAGACGGTCAAGCTGATAATCTGCTGTATAATCCATAGTATACAGCGGCGCTCCGGATAGCTTTTTGAATGTACGAAGCGTTTTGATTGATCCTTTCATTATTACTGCTCCTTTACTGCGGCTCCCATAATCCCTGCTGACGGATACCGGTCCTGCGGGCTTCTTCCGTAAGTCTGCCGATCTCTTCGTCTGTCAGCTTTGCCGCTAACGCTTCCGACAGTTTTTCTGCATAGGAAGGCTTTGTGATACCCACTATCGGAACAGCCCCTTTTGCCATCGCCCAGAGTATCGGCACCTGTGACCTGTCAATACCGTATTTATCGGCGATCTCTTTCATCATGCCGAGAAGTCCCTCTATCTTTCTGAATTTGCTCTTTGAAAATGAAAGGTTTCTCATTGAAAAAGCAGGAAAATGATGTTCTGCGTTGTATCGTCCCGCAAGCGCTCCCTGTTCAAGCACCATGTATGCGTAGTAGCGTATTCCTCTGCTGTTGCAGTAGTCAATTATCGGCTGCTGATCGTTCCTGAGAAGGCTGAAATGATTCTGAACAGCCCCTAATTTCAAGCCTTCCTTTGCGAGCAGTCTTTCAGCCTGCTTTATATTTTCCAATGACACATTTGATATGCCGGCAGACTTTATCCTGCCGTCCTTAATAAGCGGTACAGCTTCATTCAGGTTTTCCGGCAGATTATTGGGCTTATGTATCCAAAAAAGATCAACGGTCTTTACCCCGAGCCGTTCTGCGCTTTCTTTAAAGGACTTTTCAAGCGCTCCGCTTCTAAAACGCTTGTTCGGGAAATACTTTGTGGAAATGAAGATGTCATCTCTGCCTTTGATGAGCTTCCCAAGCAGTCTTTCGCAGGAACCCATACCATAAACAGCGGCGGTATCCCAATTGAGAAAGCCGAGTTCAACTGATCTATTGAATGTTTCCGTCAATTCAGCTTCATCATAGCTTTTTCCGAAAATCATCTTAGAGCCGTTATATCCGGCTCCCCACGCCCATGTTCCGATCATGATATCATGTTTCATAGATTATCCTCCTCTTTTACTGCACTTCTTATCCTGCTGAGAGATTCAGGAGCAATACCCAGATATGTGGCGATATACTTTTGAGGAACTCTGCCGGAGATTTCGGGATACTGCTTTTTGAAATTCAGATAACGCTCTGTCGCATTTTCCACAAGGAATCCGTTCTCACGGTATATTTTATAACGCATACCGCTTTCAAGAAACTCTATCCAGGCAGTTTTCAGTTTTTCACTGCTGAAAATAAGCTCCTTCATCTTTTTGACATCAAATATCATGACAGTTGATTCCTCAACAGCTTCCCACATTTTTAGGATCTCGTCAAATCCCATCAAACCTTCGTCCATACAGAAGTTGCCTTCTATTGAAAAGAACTGAGTTATGTCGTTCCCGTCACCGTCTATGTAGTAGCTGCGGACAATACCGTTCATCACGATTCCTGCTTTCGCTGCCTTGTCACCGGTGCCTGCGAGCAATTTGCCCTTTGAATAGATCTTGAATTCCGAAAATCCTATCACCGAATCATATACCTCGTCATCGAGATCAAGGTATAGTTTTTTGGAAAGCGATTTCATTTGACTGATAATGTAAGTCCTATCCATATGTATACTCCTTTAGCTGACGAACTGAAAATATCGGAATAATACTGAAAGTATCCTGTGTGATCTCATTATACCATAATGAACGCCGCTTGTCATTGACATATGTTAATTCCTGTTTTTGAGTTTCACTAACGGAAAGGATATTACTATGGACACAGCCGTTACGATAATACCGCCGGATATTACAACAAGCGGATCACAGGTCTTGCGGGTGCCAAGCAGTATACTTACCGCAGCGGAATAAGCAATGACCAGCCACTGGATAATGTATATCGTGTTCAGGTTCACGCTGCAATATCTTATAAAACTGCCGATCCTTGTGTTTTCCGTTTTCCCGAATATATAATAACAAGTTCCAAGCGCAGATATTATGATCGGAGTTATCCAGAGAGCCGCTATGATGCTGTGATGATAATATGAATCTCCGCACAGAGCATATATATTCCGGATATCATACCCGATATACAGCAGTCCTGCGGTAAAGGCGGAAAAGAAAACAGCGGAACAGATCATCAGCTTTCTGTACATTTTATCCTTATCTGTGCATTTCATCAGAGCTTCACCGAATATCATTCCCAACGCCGGGTAGACCAGCCATAATGTCAGCGGGAATGATGTCCATTTGCCTGTAGGGACGATCAGTCCGAGAAGATTTTGTACAACTCCGGGCTTCAAATGGATTCTTGTGCTCCATATTCCGGCTGCCTGCATAAGAAATGCAGTTTCACAGATCTGTATTGCGGACAGCTTCCATTTTTTCATGATCCCTACAGTCAGAAAAGCCATTCCTGCAAAGGGCAGTATATCTACACACAGCAGACCGCCGATAATATCAAGCTCCGTACCTATTCCCATTGCTAAACCTATCAGCTGAGGCAGTGTCTGCCTGAAAAAATTCAGCAAGTATCCGATGAGCAGGAGCTTTCCGCCTCGTTTTATGAAATCCTGCGGAGAATCATGCCTTGTATATATCATTCCGATACCCATAGAAAACATAAATACAGGTGCTGCAAGCGGTCCGCCTGCAAATTCAATCACATTGCGGAATAAGGTACCGGGAACTTTAACTTCATGGTCAAAGCTGCCGAACTGCTCGTAGAAATGGATACAAACCATAAAGGGAATGGCGAAAAACTTTACCGCATCTGCTTCAAACTGTCTGCCGCTGTTTATATTTTTATCCGATAAGAATTTTCCCATATCATTCCCCTCTTTTATTATGTGTTTATTCCGTATTTTTCTTTCAGTCCGTTCAGCCCCAGATAATGATAGCAGATCATAGCACTCAGTCCGGCTGAAATGCTTTTTTCATCAGAATGCTCAAGAAGGATATCCGTAAATCCAGATAGCATGATCCTTGATATGAGCTTTTTGATATCCTCATCTTTAATAGGACACGCCTCAATAAACCCATTTATGATCAGCTCCTCCAACAGTTTACGGTCTTTTCCAACGCTTGAGCGCAGCATTATCAGTATCCCTGAATGATGCTCGCTGAAAAGCCCTGCGAGAACAGCGGATATTTCGTCGCATTTGTCAGGAGTATATTTTCCTATGAATTCAGGCGTAAAAAAGTGATAGCTTGCTTTTATAACTGCTTCTCTTGCGCTGCCTGCCAGGTTTTCGTATATTTCATCTTTAGATCTGTAGTACCGGTAT
>DNLQ01000052.1 GCA_003488415.1 Ruminococcus sp.
GCTGCCTTTACTTCTTGTCCGGAGTCGTCGGTAAATCTGGCTATCGCACGGGTGGGTTGACTGTCAGGGTTAGTGTTGTCTGATCGCCGGTGGTTTTACTGTGTGGGTTAGTGTTGTTTGGTCGCTGGCGGTTTTACTGTTGTTACTTTTTACTGATACACAAAACAGTAACAATAACACATCTTATATTCTTCGCCGATTATTCATTATTCACAAAAAACGGGCATTTTTTTCTGCTGTGTAGATTGCATAAAAATTATTGTGTTGTGGTGTGAATAATGTTATAATCAAAGTGTGATACCGGATACGGAACAAATAGAAAACACTCCGCTTTCCGGCATCCTGCGGCAGCGTCCATGCACTGAGACTGCTGTCAGAAAACTAAGAGGGGTTTATTATGAAGAATGTAAGAAGAATGATCGCTGCTGTGACGGCAGCGGCGATGACTGCTCCCATGTGTGCGGCGGTACAAGCTGATGCCGCCTCCGGAGTTGTCATCAACGAGGTATGCACACAAAACAAATCCGGCTTCACCGACAGCACAGGTGCAGCTCCGGACTGGATCGAGCTTTACAATCCCGGAAGTGTGCCCGTGGAGCTTGCCGGGTACGGTCTTTCCGATACTCCCGGACAGCCTGCCTTTACCTTCCCGGAGGGAGCTTCCATAGGTGCAGGTGAATACCTTATCGTGATCGCAGACAAGGGGGAGTCGTCCGGAAGTGAGTACCGGACAGGCTTCGGACTCAGCAAGTCCGGCGATACTCTTGTTTTCACCGATCCTTCCGGCAATGCCGAGGATACCGTTCAGATACCGGCACTTTCCGAGGATGTCTCCTACGGACGCTCTCCCGACGGCAGCTTTACTGTCATGACGCCGTCCCCGGGAACTGTCAATGATCGGGCAGCGTCTGTACCGGTACTGTCCCTTGCTCCGGGATTCTATCCGGCACAGGACGGACTGTCCCTGACCATAGACTGCACAGATACGGTATACTACACCCTTGACAGCTCCGATCCCGTAACCTCACCCACTGCTATGGTGTACTCAGGGGCTATACCCATGTACGACCGCAGCCAGGAGGAAAATGTGTACAGCAAATACCAGCACGAGGACAACAGTCCCTATTCTATCACTCTGCTCACACGTTTTACAGCCAGCAATGCAAAGTTTGACAAGGCAACAGTGGTACGTGCAGCGGCAAAGTCTGCTGACGGCAGTTTCAGTCCCGTGGTCACTGCCACCTACTTCATCATGCCCCAGGACAAGCTGGACTACTACTCAGAGATACCCGTTGTGTCTCTTGTGACCGATCCTTCAAACCTTTTCGACAAGGATAAGGGTATATACGTCTGCGGACAGCAGTACCTTGACTGGAAGAGCAGTCCGGAATATAATCCGCAGAAAAGCGAATGGGATACAGACAATGCTGCCAATTTCTTCTCAAAGGGCAAGGAGTGGGAGCGTGAAGCGAATGTCACTGTTTTCCGCAGCGGAGAACAGGACATCTCACAGGATATGGGCATCCGAATAAAGGGAGCGTCCACACGCAACGCTCAGGCAAAGAGCTTCAATGTGTATGCACGAAGCTCCTACGGCGACTCCAAGCTCAATTACGACCTTATCGAGGGAAATACCGCAGCCGATGACGGCAAGGAGATAAAGAAGTACGATTCGTTCAGCCTTCGTTCAGTGACCTGGGTGGACAGGATGCGTGAAGCGGTCATACGTCCTGCGCTGAAAGATATCCCGGCACTTGCAGGCTACGACAGCAACAGATGTATGCTGTTCCTTGACGGAGAGCTGTGGGGAATGTACGATATTATAGAAAAGTCCTCCGACTATTACATACAGTCGAATTACGGCATACCGGCTGAGAATGTGGCTATGGTCAAGAACGGCGAGCTGGAGGAGGGCGTTGACTCCGACCTTGAGGAGCTGAAGGCTCTCAGCAAGTTCTGTGAGAAGAATGATATGTCGGTGCAGTCCAATTATGACTATGTGGCTTCAAAGGTGGATATCGAAAGTCTTATAGACTGCTATGCCGCCGGACTCTATCTCGGTACCTGGGACTGGCCCAACCATAACTACCTTATGTGGCGCAATAACGGCAGTGTGATCGGAGGAAATCCCTACAGCGACGGTAAATGGCGCTGCGGAGCATTCGACTTTGACTATGCAGCCGGTCTTACCTACGCCAGCTACGGTGGAGTTGAGGGATATGCACATGACAGCTTCCGGAAGTTCGACTCCGCAAAGAACGATTTCCCCTCAGCTATCTTTACTGCCATGCTGGAGAACAGCACCTTCCGCCAGCGTTTTGCAGATACCTTCTGCTCCTTCGCTTACTCCGTATTTGATGCACAGAAGATGAAGTCCATAATAGAGGATCAGGAAAACAGGTACATGAAGTATATGACCATGTGCGGCTGGAGATGGAACAACGGAACTCCCGGCAGCGGATTCGACAAGTTCGTAAACGACCAGGGTGTCTACTACAGCAAGGAGCTTGCAAAGCTGACCACCTTCTTTGAGAAGCGTGCAGACTACGCAATAGAGGATATGCGAAGCTATCTCGGAATACATGACAACAATGCAACTGTCACTGTCACAAAACAGGGAATGGGTACTGTTACCGCCGGCACTGAGGAGGCGGTCTTTGCAGATACTGTATGGACAGGTTCATTCCCCACGGGGACTACAGTTACCCTTACAGCAAAGGCTGCTCCCGGATACCGTTTTGAGGGCTGGAGCGGAGCTGTGACTTCCGCTGAGGAGACCGTCACCGTCACAGCAGACAAGGCTGCATCCCTGGTATGCAGGTTTACAAAGGCAGAGGCTGTGCAAGGAGACATCAACCTTGACGGCGCTGTGAACTCCGGCGACCTTGTGCTCCTGAGCCGGTACCTGCTGGGAGCCTCCGGATTCAGCGCTGAACAGTGGGCTGCTGCCGACCTGAGCGGCGACAAGAGAGCAGATACCTTCGATCTTGTCTTGCTCCGCACCATACTTATTGGCTGAGCAATATATAACACAATATCCCCTGACCGGAACAGTCAGGGGATATTTTCATTGCCGCAGACACGGGCGGATGCACACAGTCCGTGTATACGGCGCACAGCGCTGCGGCTATGCTTTATTCATCTTCTTATACCTTGCCATAAGAGACATAAGGTCGTATTTACACATTTCCGGTCTGGTCTCCATGAGCTTTTCCTGAGTTACCAGACAGGGATTGCGGCGGAACCTGTCGCTTCTCTCTCCGGCTCTCCAGCCGATAGATGCCATATAGCAGCACCAGCGCCGGTGCTCCAGGGATGCGAGTCCGTATGCGAAGGCGTCCTTCTTCATGGCTTCGAGGAGTTCATTTTCCGTACCCTTCATGCGCCATGCAGAGCCGGTATACTCCATAAGACTGCCCTCTTTGCCGATAAGCTCCTTCAGCTTATCGGCAAGCTCTGCACCGTTCTCGGCAGCGAGCTTCGGGAGTATGTCGTTCTTTACCTCGTCGTGGTATGCGGCAGCCTTGCTTGATGAACGGCGGAAGAGTTTCAGCCTGTTCCATTCACGCTCCGGATCTTCATCGGAGTTATCCGCAGCTCCCGCCTCGTCAGCAGTAAGGAGGGCGATATTGTTGTAGAAGTGATTGTAGTCCTTTGCGGAGCGGTCAATGGTACTGTCTATTATCATATCCAGAGTTATCACAATGCTTCTGTCGTCGATCAGTCTTACATCTGCAAGGGAGCTGTTGTCTGAGGAGATATATTTTGCAAGTCTTCTGTCGGTATCCATCCGCATGAGTATCGGCGGTCTCTGCTCCTTCTCCCCGAACATCTCCTCAAGCTGCATTGCACAGTTCACTGCAAGGTCGATATTCTCCAGGGCGATAACGGCATAGGAATAGGGTACTTCCGCATTTCTCCTGCGTATGGCATCATAGAAGCCGGCATGGGAGATATTCAGCTCACTGAAATGTATCTCCAGCAGACCGTCTGCCGCTTCGCTCCTGAGTACGGCACAGTCGTCGGTGATATCGAAGGTATCGGAGCTGAACTGGTTGAGGAATACCGCCTTCTTATCACGTATCTTGCAGTCGAACACGTCTATGATGATGCGGTTCTGCTCATGCACCACTCCCAGGTTCATTGCCTGCAGAACAGCCTGCTGACCGAGCTGACCGAATCCGGCAACAAGGAGATGTACAGTCCAGTCTTTCAGAGGAGTGCCGGTGTCCTTGTATACGGAGTGGAGGGGATGATCGGAATACATCTTGTGTATCTGCATCTCAGGCAGTCCCACAAGTTCAAGGTCGAAGAAGGCGTCAGAGCCGTCCGTGCTGTTGTAGTACCCGGCTATCAGTCTGCCTATGCCCTCCTCCTCACAGCGGCAGGAGACCTTTGCACCCTCCGCCAGCTTTATCCTGTCCGGGGAGTCCTCTTCATTCAGCCGGAAGAGCTGGAGAAGGGAGAAATTGCGTATTGAGGAATCCTCAAAGAGGATGATATTTGCAGCGGAGGTGATGTGTGTCTTTGCAAGCAGAGCCGGCAGCTCCGACTCACCTGCTTTGAGAACGTCCGCACAGTGTACCTCATATCCTGCCTTGTTGAGACGGTACAGCTCCTCCTGTCCGGGCTGCTCCGCCGTTACGATATGTACGCAGGTCTTTTTCGGATCGGAGACATCGTTCCTGAGCATGGAGCGCACGTCGCTGTTCATGCCGAACACCACGATATGCCGGCAGTTCTTGTCACGGCGGAAGAATATGATGAAGCGGAGTATCCGTTCAAGGAATTTATATATGAAAGAAAGTGTGCAGTAGGGAGCAGTGAATACCGCAATGCAGTAGGCGTATCCCACAGCCTTGTTCAGCACTGAGGGATCGTCCTTGATGAAAGCGACAGTATCCTTTATGGTAACTGCTGACTTGAAGCCGAATGCGTTGATGCTGTTCTGGAGCACCAGCAGGAGCTTGAAGAAGGGCTCGTAGTTCTTGTAGTAGATAACGCCCTGCACTGTAGCGATGATGAAGGAGAGGACGGCAAGAATGAAGATCAGTCTTGTCGTTCTTTTGCGGCTGTTGTTTTTCATATCCTGTCCTTTCGTTATTCTCCGACGCCGGTAAGGTACTCCTTAGCTGCCGTAAGGAGCTGACCGGTGGTGTATACCGGGAAGAAGCCTGCCTTGCTTCGCATATCATCGCTGATGAATACGATACCGGCATCAGCCGGAGCTGCTGAGAAGCCGTCTATCCTGTAACGGACTGTGAATCTTTCCGTATCAAGGAGCCATGCCTGATCCCTGTCCCATACCACGTAGATGTGTGACTCACCGGCGGACGGCATTACCTCAAGGCGGGCGGCATTGGTGCTGTCGTAGCTGCGTATGCTGTTGTCGTCGCTGCTGCTGAGATCGAGCCGGCAGCTCCTTCCGGTGAGTCCCTCTGCGTTCAGCTCGTAGATGCAGGAATCACGGCAGAGAGCTGCAAAGGTGGTGTCGGTCACGGGAGCGACTGATACAGGCTCCTGACCTGTGCCTACCAGAGAAACGGATGCCGTGCGCTTGCCGGTGGCTGTGTCAAAGAGAGAGACAGTGCGGTCGCTGAAGAACACCCCGACGGTATCGCTGTTCTGCCAGAAAATATGTCTTACCTCCAGTCCCTCATCGGAAGAAAGGTCGCAGTCGAGAAGGGTGGTCTGACCTGAGCCGAAGGAGTATACCTCCATACTGAGCGAGCCGTCCTGAGCCTTTGCAAGAACGGCAGCTCTGTCTCCGGATACGGCATACTTTCCGCCGGAGATCTCCTTTTCGGGGCTGAGGGAGCCTTCCTCCGCCTCACCCCACATCCTGCATCTTCCGTCGGCAGAGATGTATGCCAAGCTGCGGTCGGCAGCGGTGAGGAAGAATACTCCTTCACCGGCGGACAGGAGCTTTAACTTGCTCTTTGTGGCAGAGGGAGCGCCTTCTGCCTCCCTGACACTGCCGTCTGATGTATTGATGCAGAAGGTCTTGTCCTCGCTGCTTATGATGCCGTTTTCATCCCTTCCGACGGCGTTCACCACAAGGGTATCACCGGCGAAGGCGGCACCTTTTATACTGTATCCTTCAAGCTCCTTTACCTCGCTGAGCTGTCCGTCAGCGGTGCGGTACAGGAAGAGGTGCGGTACTACGACAGTAGAGCTGTCATACTTTCCCTCCGGGTAGAAGTCGGATGTCACGGCAGCTATCGAGCCGTCTGCGGACACAGCAGGAACGCCCGGTGAGTACATATACTCTCCCGTGTCAATGCCCGTGAACATCTGATTATCCTCGGTGTACTGTATGTATGCGGTGTTGGAGTAGTCTCCGGCAGTCACGTATTTTCCCCGGCTGTAGCTGCAAAGGGATACAGCGGTATCAATGGTCTGTACTCTGAAAGCAGCATTGTCTGAGGGATCTCCGGTGGTAAAGTGACCGAGGCTGACTGTGTACTCCTCGCCGTCGTCGCCTGTGAACATCACAAGTCCGGTGCGGCTGTAGGAGATGTCAGCAATGGAGCAGTCAAGAGTGAGAGTTCTCAGCTCTTCTCCGGTCTCGCAGTCTATAAAGGAGACAGTGCGGTCAGTCTTTACTGTAATGACATCATGCGCATATCCGGTATCGGCAGCCGGCATGAAGAATACACCGCCATTGTTCTGATAGTTTACCGGGAGAGTCAGGCTCCATTTCTGCTTCTTCAGTTCACTGTCATAGCGGACGAGGGTTGCGGAAGTATTGAATGCGAGAATATCTCCGGTTATAATAAGCGGATCGCCGCCGGGGAAGTTCATGTACACATTGCGTATCGTACCTGTCGGCGGCACCGGCAGAGAAGCTGAATCAGCCGGAGCGGGAGCATGGTCCCTGATCTCAAAGGACTGCACCTCTTCCTTCTCACTGTTGTAGATATACAGCCTGTTGTCCCTGACGTCAAGTATGGTGATATCCATAGCCAGAGTGAAGCTGCTGTCGATAATATCAGTGATATTTGCGGTATCGGCAGAAGCGCCGGTCTCACGGTCGATAAGCTCCATGAAGGTATTGTCGCCGGGTATCTCCGTGCCTCCCGGCATTACTTTCTTATCCCTGTAAAGACGGATAATGTATTTCTCCGACTCAATAATATCGAGACAGTTTCCTGCATCTGCCGGGAGCGGTGCAGTCCATTTCACATCACCTGTCGCACCGTCAAGTCTCCAAAGGGTGCTGTCGGAGTTGCTGAGGAAGACATCTCCGCCTGTGCCGGGCTCTTCATCGTCTACGGAGTGGGCGTAGCAGGTGTAGACCTTGTTGAACACGGAGCTGTTCTCGTAGGAAATACTTCCGGGAGAGCTTGTGTTCTCAAAGTAGGTGCCTGTTTTGTCGGGACTCACATCGAGGATGGCAGTCAGCTTATTTGCACTTCCGCTTGTCTGCGAAGCAAACTCGCTGTCTGCACCGGTGATCTTCCTGATAAGGCTGCCGGTCTCCGCATCCCAGAAGTACACACCGGCAGCATCCTGGGAAACGATAGTCTTTCCGCCGCCCATAAAGGAGAGCTGTTCGACGGAGCTGTCATGCTTCAGGGAAATACGAGGAACGAGCTGCTGATGGCGGAACATACCAAGCTCACGGGAGAGAGCGTACTCAGCCTCCGGGAGTACGGGCTTTTCCTCGCCCTCAGACGGAAGAGCCTCCACAGCCTTCTTTATAGCCGGTATAAGGCTGCTGCTGCTGAAAAGGTTCTCGGACTCCACGGCAAGATGTCCGGCATTCTCCACAAGGAGATCGTTGTTCTTCTTTTCAATCTGCTGGTTCTGCTCGATGATCCGGGTATTCTGTTCCGTGATCTGGTCGTTCTGCTCCTGTATCATCACGTTCTTGCGGTTGATAGTGACAGCGGATACTGCACTGATAACGGTTATCAGTGAGAGTATACCGGACACAGCTCCGAAGATCCTTCTTCTTCGTGCAGCCTCACGGCGCTTCTCACGCTGGAAGAGATCGTTGAAGTCGCAGCCGAGAAGAGGTGCGGCAATGCGGAGGTACTCGGTATTGAGCTTCTTCATGGACTCCTTGAGGCTGTCCGCAGTTATATTTGCCGCAAGAGGCTCTACCTCGACCTTTACTTTGACCTCCTTGCCGTTCTCGTCTACGGTGGTCATTTCGGTGTAGGTCAGTTCTTCCGGGAAGGACTCCTGGGGCAGTCCGCTGACCAGGAGGGTTATTATGTTTTCGTTGGTATTGCCGTGGAGTTCACGGAAACGGGTGAGTTCCTGCATACACCATTTGGATTCAGTATATTTCGGTGAGCATATAACGATCAGGAACTCAGAGGTCTCAACGGCGTTCCTGATGTCCTCGCTGAGGTCGCTGCTGGATTGAAGCTCTGATACATCACGGAATATGCGCCAGTTTTCTTTGGTTTTGCCGAGGCTCTTGGGCGGCTTGTAAGCCTCAAGGAGCTTTTGCAGCCTCTCGGCAGCCTGCATATCCGGTTCAAGGTGACGGTAGCTTATAAAAGCCTTGTATTTATATTCCATTATTCTCTCCTCGATAAAGGTATTGTATACATCAATCATCTTACCATACTCTGCGTAAAAATGCAAGTGTATATCACTTCCCGAGGGGAGCTCCGTAAGGCTGCCGGAAAAGAGTTTAAAA
>DNLQ01000095.1 GCA_003488415.1 Ruminococcus sp.
CTGCACCAGTCCTATCGCCTGCTCCTTTGATACGCTGTCACGGAGGATAAGATAGAATCCCGTGCGGCATCCCATAGGTCCAACGTAGATAACACTGTCAGAGAAACTGCTGTTGCGGGCATAGGTGGCAAACAGATGCTCAAAGGTGTGAAGAGCACCATTTGAAAGATAATCCCCTCCGTTGGGCTTTTTCATGCGGATATCATAGGTAACAGCGTCGCCGTCTATACGGGAGATGTACATTCCTTTTTCCAGCTTGTCATGGTCTACAGTAAAGCTCGCTATGGTCTTCATACTATCACTCCTTCGGCATTTTCTTCCGTATATCATTAAGACGTTCAAGAGCGCTGTTGAGAGTCTCGTTCTTCTTGGCGTAATGGAACCTTATGTAGCGGTTCTCAGGCTCCTTGAAGAAGCTGGAACCGGGTACAGCGCCTACTCCCACATACTCTGCCAGTTTCTCACAGAACACAAGGTCACTGCTGTAGCCGAACTCGGAGATATCCAGCAGTATATAGTATGCGCCCTGGGGAACTGTATGCTCAATACCTATGCGGTCAAGACCGCTGAGGAAGAGGTCACGTTTCTCGGTATACTTGTCCTGGAGCCACTTGTAGTAATCATCACCGAAGCGGAGTCCCGTAACGGCAGCCTCCTGAAGCGGTGCGGCTGCTCCTACGGTAAGGAAGTCGTGTACCTTCTTAACAGTATCTATAATATCCGGAGGTGCTATAACGTAGCCAAGACGCCAGCCTGTGATGGAATAGGTCTTTGAAAGGGACGAGCAGGAAATAGTTCTCTCCCACATATCAGGCAGACTTGCAAAGTAGATGTGCTTGTGGGGAGCGTATACGATATGCTCGTAAACCTCATCAGTGATAACAAAGGTATCGTACTTCTTTGCCAGACCTGCAATGATCTCCAGCTCCTCACGGGTGAACACCTTTCCGCAGGGATTGGAAGGATTGCAGAGTATCAGAGCCTTAGGATGCTGTCTGAATGCTTCTTCCAGTACGTCGGCATCAAAGCTGAAGGCAGGCGGTATCAGCGGTACGTATATCGGCTCTGCACCGGAGAGTATGGTATCTGCTCCGTAGTTCTCATAGAACGGAGAAAAAACGATGACCTTGTCACCGGGATTGGTAACGGACATCATCGCCGCCATCATAGCCTCTGTACTTCCGCAGGTCACTACTATCTCGCCGTTGAGATCAATAGTGCGTCCCATAAGACGTGACTGTTTTTCCGCCAGTGCTTCACGGAAATTCTGTGCGCCCCAGGTTATGGAGTACTGATGGAAGTCCTCTCTTGTGACCTCTGCAAGGCGGTCAAGTATCTCCCTGGGCGGTTCAAAATCCGGGAATCCCTGGGAAAGATTGACTGCACCGTATTTATTTGAGATCCTCGTCATGCGCCTGATGACGGAATCGGTAAAGGATGCTGTTCTGTTTGAAAGCTGTGGCATTTCTGTTGCCTCCGTTAAAAAAATCTATATGGTGTACCGATGATCCGGTACACCATATTATATCATATAAGCGAAGCGTTATGATATAATCGCCCGATATGCAGGGAGCAGATCTGATGATCTGCGTATCTGCAAGGGCTTTTAGATAAAAATATAATGAATGCTCTGCATTCATTATATCATATTCTTAATACTGAGTCAATGCGGCAGAGATCAGATAGAGTAGTCAATATTTCTCTCGTCGATAACTCTTCTTGACTTATGCTCTGAACGTGTATCGAGTCCGCCGTCAGGATGAACGACAACTCTTGCAGGCTTAACACCGATACGAGCCTTCAGTGCTGCGGATACCTCTGCTGCAACTGTCTCATCGTCCTTGGGGTTGTCAGCGTTCTTTTCTATTTCAACTGCATACTTGCTGGTGAAGTCCTGCTCAAAGATGCGGATAAGGTACTCACCTGTGATCCCGCTCTGCTCACGGATAACAGCCTCGATGTCGCTGGGGAATACATTTACTGCGGAAACGATGAACATATCGTCCTTTCTGCCGAGGATGCTTATTCTGCCGTGAGTACGTCCGCAGCGGCACTTTGTCTGGTCGATGCGTCCTATATCGCCGGTCTTGAAACGGATGAGAGGTCTTGCGTGCTTACGGAGAGTGGTGAATACCAGCTCACCAGTCTGACCGGGTTCAAGTACCTCGCCTGTATGTATATCAACAGTCTCAACGAGGATATGGTTCTCAGCGATGTGGAGTCCGTCGTGGTATTCGCACTGTGCAGCGCAGGCTCCGAAGATATCGGACAGACCGTAGAAGTCATAAACCTCAGCTCCCCAGATCTCCTCGATAGCCTTACGTGTTGCGTCGATAGAGCCGCCAAGCTCTCCTGCAACGATGATCTTCTTGATGTTGAAGTCCTTCTTCGGATCATAGCCTGCCTTTACTGCCTTTTCACCGAGCTGCCATGCGTAGGAGGGTGAAGTCCAGATGATGGTAGGCTTGTAGGTCTTGAGTATGAAGAGAAGTCTCTCGCTGGGGAGAGTACCGCCCCAGATACATAATGCTCCCAGGTTCTGAGCGCCGATAACGTCAGGGCCTCCAACGTAGAGGGAGAAGTTGAGAGCGTGAACATAGCGGTCATTCGGTCTCATTCCCACCTGCCAGAACCAGCGGCTCTCTGTCTCCTGGAACTCATCGAAGTCCTTCTTGGTGAAGGGGCTCATTGTAGGTACTCCTGTCGAACCGGAGGAAGTGGAGATGAATACTACATCCTCCTCGGGTACTGCTGCAAGCTCACCCAGGAATGAACCAACGCCCTGAGTATCACGCTGAGTCTTCTTGTTGATGAAGGGGAACTTCTGAATGTCCTTCAGAGTCTTGATATCCTCGGGCTTTACGCCTGCTTCATCGAAGGAGCGCTTGTAGTAAGGAGCGTTGTCATATGCGAACTTAACGATCTCATTGAGATCCTCAAGCTGTCTCTTTTCCAGTTCCTCACGGGGAAGAGTCTCAAGCTCTTCATCCCAGTATTTATTGTTTACATCTCTGCTCATTGTTTTATCCTCCATATTCATAGTTTTCATATTTATTTGGTATGTTTATATTATACACCGCTTCTTGTTATTTGTCCAATACCATAGTTTTATGATAGGTTATAGGCTAAGTCTATAACTGAAAGTTCTTATTTATATACTCCCATTTCTTATCACGGGATGCAGTTATGATGCTGATATCCTCATCAGAAAGATGCTTGAAGCGTCCCTGTTTTTTCAGATATGCTTCAATGCTTGTGAACTCCCGGGGCTTACGGTTGAGTCTGAACTCTCCGTTCTCATACTCCGCAAGATACCAGAGTCCGCAGTCAACGACTTCCTTTGCGATCTCAACTGTCTCGTCGGGAGCCACTCCCCAGCCGGTGGGACATGGTGCGATAACATGGATATACTTTGTACCCTGTATCTGCGAAGCCTTCCGAACCTTGGCGATGAAGTCAGGAAGATAGCCCACGCTTGCTGTTGCGGCATAGGGAATATCATGTGCCGCAGCTATCTCGAACATATTCTTCTTCGGACGGATATTTCCGTGGATATTTGCTCCTGCCGGAGTAGTAGTGGTCTTTGCGCCGAAGGGAGTCAGTCCGCTTTTCTGTATTCCTGTATTCATGTAGGCTTCATTGTCGTAGCATATATAGATGATGTTATCGTTGCGGTCTATAGCTCCGGAAAGAGCCTGAATGCCAATGTCAGCAGTACCGCCGTCTCCTGCGAAACCCACCGCAGTGAAGTCCTTGTATCCCCTTGCACGGAGTCCTGCTTCAACACCTGTCAGCATGGAGGCTGTACCTGCAAAGGTGGATATAATGGAGTTATTTGAGAAACAGAGCTGAGGGAAATTGAATCCGACTGCCGACATACATCCTGCCGGAAGCACTGAAACAGCATTCTGTCCCAGCACCTTCAGAGCTGCCCGGACTGCAAGACTTCCGCCGCAGCCTGCACAGGCTTTGTGTCCGTAGAAAAATTCCTCACGGGAAATGCTTTCCGCTGTCTTATTTGCCATTTCCCTCGCCTCCTATTCCGATGAAATTAACACTGTCAGTGCCATTTGCAATGTCACTGTATATCTTCTCAATATCAGCAGCAGAAATATTGCGTCCTCCGAGTCCGCCGATGAAATTATAGCCCTTCACTTCGACTACTGCCTTTTTAAGAGCGGAATTCACGTTAGTGAAAACCGTACCCTCATTGCCGAAGCTGATATCCTTTTCAAGTACCGCATAGGACTTTACATTGCGCAGAGCGTCAGCTATCTCCTTGTTCGGGAACGGACGCATATAGCGTATACGCACAACTCCTGCCCGTACACCTTCTTCACGGAGCTTATCCGCAGTCTCACGGCAGAGACCTGCGATGCTTCCGAGAGTCACTATGATATAGTCGGCATCATCTGTGCGGTAGTTCTCTGTAAGTCCGGAGTACTTCCTGCCGAATATCTCAGCAAACTCCTTCTCGGTCTCATTGATCACCTTTCTTGCAGCAAGTACGCCTTCATGTTCCTTGTACTTGAATATGTAGTTGGTGTCGGGACCTGCGGAGAATGCCATATTCTTCGGGGACTCCAGATCTATGCGGTTATCAGTCTCATACGGCGGCAGGAACCTGTCAGCCTGCTCACGGTCGGGAATATCCACCGTTTCATATGTATGGGTAAGAATGAATCCGTCAAGGTTTGCCATAAACGGTGTGGATACATCCTTGTTCTCAGCGATCCTGTAACTCATCAGCGCAAGGTCGAGAGCCTCCTGTGCATTCTCGGCGTAAGCCTGTATCCAGCCGCTGTCAAGCTGTGAAAGGCTGTCACGCTGATCCCCGTAGATATTCCACGGGAGAGCAGTAGAACGGTCGGCATTCATCATTACTATGGGGAAGCGTCCGCCCGAAGCATAATAGAGACATTCAGCCATGTAGAGAAGTCCCTGTGATGAAGTGGCTGTGAAGGCTCTGGCTCCTGCTGCACTTGCTCCGATAGCACATGACATAGCAGAATGCTCGGACTCTACGTGAACGTATTCAGCGGAAAGGCTGCCGTCCTCCACCATTTCCGAAAGACGCTCCACCACGATAGTCTGGGGAGTTATGGGGTAGGCTGATATTACCTGGGGACGTGCAAGGCGTATGCCCTCTGCAAAGGCTTCGTTGCCTGATAAAAACTTCTTCATTTGCGCTCAGCCTCCATTCCTATAGCTTCGATCTTACATATCTTAGCGCATATGCCGCAGCCCTTGCAGAAGTCATAGTCGATGACCGCTTTGCCGTCCCTGACAGAGATTACTCCGTCCGGACAGTAGAGATAACACTGCTCACAGCCTACACATTTTTCACTGCTTATAACAGGTCTCACACTTCTCCAGCCGCTGTTGACAGTTGTGAGATAGCCTGCTTCAAAGGACGTATTCTCCGGAACTTCATCAAAAGTGAAGCTCTTTTTTTCTCTTACATAAGGTCTCACTCTGCCACCTCCTGCACCGCTCTGAGAAGCGCATTAATATTGCGTTCCTGTATCTTCTGGGGCATATAGCCTTTTATCGCCTTGACTGCATCGTCTGCACTGACAACTCCTGAAAGCCCCACAAGAAGCCCCAGCATCACGGTATTGACAGTAGGCAGCCTGAACTGAGCTGATACTCCCGCAGCATCAAAGGTAAGGACTCCGTCAATTTCCTTTTTTGAATCCGCTATTATCCTCCCGTCCTCCTTCAGCAGTTCACGAAGCTGAGGACTGTACAGGGTATCGTCCAGAATAACGATAAAGTCCGCCTTTTCGGTCTGACTTCTGTCGGCTACAGGTTTCGTATCCAGCTTTGTGAAAGCCCTTACCGGCGCACCTCTGCGCTCAGGGCCAAATGACGGAAAGGCAAGTGCGTACTTTTCATCTTCATCTATGGTGTAAGCTGCTCCCAGCAGCTTGGCAGCAGTAAAGGCACCCTGACCGCCCCTGCCGAGCCAGATTATCTCTTTCATAGTTTTACTCCTATCGTTTTGATATGTTTTAATTATACGCTTCTTTGGCAAGTCCGTCCAATACCAAAGGATTAGTATCAGTTATAGGTAAAAGCTATTAATCGTAAAGTCCCGTGCTGAAATAGCGGTCTCCACGGTCGGGGAAAACTGTTACGATATTGCCCTTTGCGCCGCTCTCTATAAGTTTCAGTACCGCTGCCATTGCTGCACCGGATGAAGAGCCGGCTATTATGCCCTCAGTCCTTGCAAGGAGCCGGGCAGTATCAAAGGCTTCATCGTCGTTCATTTTAACAACTCCGTCAACCAGTGACATATCCATTGTGTCTGCGATGAAGTCATTGCCAATGCCCTCGATGTTGTAGTCGGAATGTTCACCGCCGCCCATAGTCGAGCCTACGGGATCGGCAAGAATTCCCTGTGCTGACGGAACTCTCTCCTTGATATAGCGGAGTATTCCAGTGTATGTTCCGCCGCTTCCCGCACCAGCCACAACATAGTCTATCTTTCCGTCAAGGGCTTCATATATCTCACGTCCGGTAGTTTCATAGTGTGCGAGAGGGTTGCTCTGGTTCCTGAACTGCTCAAGCGAGACAGAACCGGGTATATGTGACTTTATTTCCTCAGCCTTTGCAACTGCCCCCAGCATACCAAGCTCACGGGGAGTATTCACGACCTCTGCCCCCAATGCACGCAGCAGCGACTGCTTCTCGGCGGAGAACTTTGTGGGTACAACGAAGATTATGCGGTATCCCCGGTTCAGAGCCGCAAAGGCTATCCCAAGACCTGTATTTCCTGCGGTAGCTTCGACGATAGTACTGCCCTTTTTCAGCAGTCCACGGCGCTCGGCATCCTCTATCATGTAGAGTCCTGTGCGGTCCTTGACGCTTCCGGAGGGATTGTAAAGCTCCAGCTTTGCAAAGACGTTCACACCTTCATTCTGCACTATATTGCCAAGTCTCACCAAAGGAGTATTGCCTATCAGCGCCTGCATCGAATCGTAATATTTCATTTTCTGTCCCTCACTTGATCTCAGCTTTTTCAATAGCCTGTGCAATATCCGAAAGAATATCATCAATGCTCTCGATACCGACCGAGAGGCGGATAAGTCCGTCCGTGATGCCGACCTTTCTGCGGATATCAGCGGGTATAGAAGCATGAGTCATTGTTGCAGGGTGGCATACCAGAGACTCCACTCCGCCAAGGCTCTCGGCAAGTGAGACAAGCTCCAGACTCTCGAAGAATCTGCGTATATCATAGTTTTCGTGGAGCTCAAAGGAGATCATTGCTCCGCCGTTCTTAGCCTGCCTGCGGTTTATTTCATAGCCATTGCTGCTTTCAAGTCCGGGGTAGTATACGTTCTTCACTGCCTTGTGAGCTGTAAGGAATCCCGCAGCTTTTTCTGCATTGGATACGTGTCTGTCCATGCGTACTGCAAGAGTCTTTATGCCGCGGATGAGAAGGAAGGAATCGAAAGGTCCGAGAACTCCGCCGGTGGAGTTCTGAATGAAGGCGATCTTATCTGCAAGCTCCTTTGTGCTGACTACCACCAGTCCGGAAACAACATCGCTGTGACCGCCCAGGTACTTTGTAGCGCTGTGGACAACTATATCTGCACCCAGCTCAAGAGGCTTCTGGAGATAGGGCGTCATGAAGGTATTGTCAACGATGACCAGAAGTCCGTGTTTGTGGGAGATCTCTGCGATCGCCCTGATATCTGTGATCGTCATAAGCGGATTTGCCGGGCTTTCGATCACAACTGCCTTAACGTCCGGAGTTATCTGTGTACCGAATACATCGGGATGCTCAGTATCAGCTATTGTATAGGTGATGCCGAAGTGGTCGAAAACCTTGTCGAGTACACGGAATGTACCGCCGTAGACGTTGCTGGAGATAAGCACTCTGTCGCCGCTGTGGAGCAGACTCAGTGTTGCAGTAAGAGCTGCCATTCCGGAACCGAAGGCAAAACCTGCCACACCGCCTTCAAGGTCGGCAATAAGTGCTTCAAGAGCTTCACGGGTGGGATTGCCTGTGCGTGAATATTCATATCCGCGCATTTTTCCAAGACCGTCCTGCTTGTAGGTGGATGTCTGGTATATCGGGATGTTCACAGCGCCTGTGCGCTCGTCTATGGAAATACCGCCGTGGATAAGTGCTGTTTCTGTATT
>DNLQ01000043.1 GCA_003488415.1 Ruminococcus sp.
TACAACGGCGGTATGGAGCACGTTACCCGTCATATGATCTACAGCCGTTTCTGGCACAAGTTCCTCTATGATATGGGACTCGTTCCTACCTCCGAGCCTTATGCAAAGCGTACTGCCCAGGGACTTATTCTCGGCCCGGACGGCGAGAAGATGTCAAAGTCAAGAGGAAATGTTATTGATCCCAACGACGTAGTAGAGGAGTACGGCGCAGATGTACTGCGGCTCTATGTACTCTTTATGGGAGACTATGAGAAGGCTGCTCCCTGGAGCGAGTCCAGCATAAAGGGCTGCAAGCGTTTCGTGGACAGAGTATGGGGACTCCAGGATATCCTCACTGAGGGCAGCGACTACAGCGACTCTCTCCGCAGCGCATTCCACAAGACTATCAAGAAGGTGTCAGAGGACATCGAGGCTATGAAGTTCAACACAGCTATCGCAGCCCTGATGACTCTTATCAATGATATTTACTCTGCAGGCAGTATCAACAAGGCTGAGCTGAGTGCATTCTGTACTATGCTCTATCCCTTTGCTCCCCATATCTCTGAGGAAATGTACTTTACTGCCAATGGAAAGGTACTTAGTGAACAGAGCTGGGTAACATTTGACGAAGCACTCTGCAAGGACGATACCATAGAGATCGTGGTACAGATCAACGGTAAGCTGAAGTCGAAGCTCAATGTAGCTGCTGATGCTGACAAAGATTCTGTTATTGCTCTGGCTATGGAAGACGAGAAGGTCAAGGAAGCCATTGCCGGCAAGACAATTGTAAAGCAGATATATGTACCAAATAAACTTGTTAATATTGTTGCAAAATAACGAAATTATAAATCTTTGAAAAAACCCTTGACATACCCCGGTATGTGTGATAAAATATTAATATATTAGTGTTGCACTGGTATGTAATATTATTCGTGAATTATACAATGGGGTAAGATGACTGACGTCAGACAGTCACCGTTTTGTGGTGTTTGGCTGGTGGTTAGCATATATAGCACCGGAGCTTGCTTCGGGAAGCCTCTGTAATAAAGGAGGGAAAAGATATGGCAGAAGTACGTGTTGGCAAGAACGAGTCTTTAGATACAGCACTGAAGAGATTCAAGAGAAGCTGTGCAAAGGACGGAGTTATTGCTGAGGTTCGTAAGAGAGAGCATTACGAAAAGCCTTCAGTAAAGCGTAAGAAGAAGTCTGAGGCAGCTCGTAAGCGTAAGTATTGATCTTACAGCATAAAAACGTTGATAAAAGCGGACCTTGGTCCGCTTTTTCATTTGTATGCCTGAACGGAGGAATTATGATCTTAAGCACAACAGCAGCTTTTCACAGGATAACTGATATAACTCCAGGAGTACTGGAGAAAATGGGGATACGTGGACTGATACTCGATATAGATAATACCCTGACCACTCATGACAATCCCGTTCCTATGGATGGAGTAACTGAATGGGTGGAGAATATGAAAAGACACGGCATAGGCATGGTGATAGTATCCAACAACCATGAGCCGAGAGTCAAGCCGTTTGCGGATCTTATAGGACTTGAGTATGTCTGTGACGGCGCTAAGCCCCTTGCCAGAGGATACCGTGAGGCTGCAAGGATACTCGGACTGCCGAAGGAAGAGCTTGCGGCAGTAGGGGATCAGCTATTTACCGATGCAGCAGGTGCAAACCTGTTCGGGATACGTATGCTGTTTACAGAGCCCATAGAGAAAGAGCCATCCAGCAAGCGCTTCATAAGATTCAAGCGGATACTGGAAAAGCCGTTCCTGCCAAAGAAGGTGTACCGCAGAAATACTGCAAAGGAGAGATAATTATGAATAAGATACTTGTGATCCACGGCCCTAACCTCAATCTTCTTGGAGAGCGTGAGCCGGGAGTTTACGGCAGTTCAGGAATAGACGAGCTGAATGCCGGTATAATCGAACACGCCATGGCTGAGAACCTGGAATGTGAGATATTCCAGTCAAATCATGAGGGAGCTATTATCGACAAGCTCCATGAAGCCCGCAAGGAGTTCGATGGCGTTATTATCAATGCCGGAGCTTATACACACTACAGCTATGCGATCCGTGACGCTATCGCTGCAATAAAAATACCCTGCATCGAGGTACACATCAGCAACGTGGACGCCCGTGAGGAGTTCCGTGCAAATTCCGTTATCGCTCCTGTATGCAAGGGCAGTATCGCAGGATTCGGATTTTTAAGCTACTACCTGGCAGTCAGAGCACTGGCTGAAATGTGAGGTATGCTATGGAAGAAAGGATGAACAAGCTGTTTGAGCAGCTTCCCTCGGGAATAGACTGCGCTGTGATAACCTCGGACGTGAACCGCAGATATTTCACAGGCATGAAGTCATCAGCCGGAACGGTACTTGTGTTCCGTGACAAGGCATATCTGCTCATAGACTTCCGCTATATCGAGAAGGCGAGAGCTGTGGTCACTTCCGCAGAGGTAATCGAGCAGAAGAAGCTGTATGTTCAGATCAGTCAGCTCCTCAGAGAACACGGTGCGAAAAACTGTGCTATTGAGTCGCAGACAATGACAGTGAGCGAGCTTTCACAGTTCCGTCAGTATCTGCCGGATACGGAGATAATCTCCACAGACGCTCTCAGCAACGCAATTAACACACTCAGGAGCAGTAAGGATCAGGATGAGATCTGCTGCATCAGAAAAGCTCAGGAGATCGCTGAAACTGCACTGGAAGAGCTTATCCCTTCAATAAAGCCCGGTATATCAGAGCGTGAGCTTGCACTGAAGCTCAATCACCTCATGTTCCTGCACGGGGCAGAGGACCTCTCCTTTGATACCATAGTCCTCTCCGGTACGAATACCTCCATGCCGCATGGAGTGCCGTCCGGAAAGCTGGTACAGTCCGGAGAGTTCGTGCTGATCGACTTTGGTGCGGTATGGAATGGCTATCACAGCGATATGACACGTACCTTCTGCGTAGGTGAGCCGGACGATGAGATGCGTAAGGTGTATAACATCGTACTTGATGCGCAGAATGCTGCCATTAGCGCAGCAAGGAGCGGTATGACCGGTCAGGCTCTCGATCTCATCGCACGTTCGATAATCGACGAAGCCGGTTACGGTGACTGCTTCGGACACTCCCTGGGACACGGCGTCGGACTGGATATACATGAGAAGCCAAATGCCTCGCCAAACTATACCAATGAACTCTGCGAGAATGCAGTAGTTACCGTTGAACCTGGCATCTATATCGCAGGAAGATTCGGCGTCCGTATAGAGGACTTTGTCGTATTGCACGAAAAGGGCTGCGATAATTTGACTAAATTTGCAAAAAGTCTCATATCTTTATAAAATATCACAAGAGGTATTGCAAAAGATGCTGTTTTGTGGTAAAATGTATGTATGTAATATTTGAATAATACGGAGGTATTTATAATGATTTCAGCAGGCGATTTCAGAAACGGCGTGACTTTCGAGCTCGACGGACAGGTAGTTCAGGTAATTGAATTCCAGCACGTTAAGCCCGGTAAGGGAGCTGCTTTTGTAAGAAC
>DNLQ01000141.1 GCA_003488415.1 Ruminococcus sp.
CGATGAAGGCGGCAAGTATCAGAACGTAATAGTGAACGGAAAAAATATCGGAGAGATATTCTGCGCTCACACCGGCGACGGTGAATTCTCCGTAGTGAGCGTGAATGCTGACCTTAAAAAAGGAAACAATGAAGTTACTGTCGAGGCTTCATGGGGCTGGACTGCCTTTGATGCACTTCTCATCGAGGAGGGCAGCTTTTCGAGCTACTCCGGCGGCGGAAAGCTCTCCAACCCGAAGGCCTCCGCACAGGCGCAGTCCCTCTATAACTTCCTCTGCGATACCTACGGAAAGAATGTCATTTCCGGTCAGCAGGAATCCACATGGATGGGCAGCGACAACTATGAATTCGATATCATAAAGAATGCGAGCGGCAGATATCCGGCACTCAGGGGACTTGACTACATGGGCGATGACTTCTCCGGCTGCAACCGCCGCGCACAGAACTGGTACAGGCAGGGCGGCATCGTTACTATATGCTGGCACTGCGGCAGCAATTTCAGCGGCAGCCATACCGAAGCGATGAACTCAGACCTCAACTGGAGCGCCGCTCTCACAGAGGGCACGACTGAGTACAATACCCTCATAGCCGGCATGGACAAGGGCGCAAAGGCACTCCAGGAATTGCAGAAGGCCGGTGTCCCCGTTATCTGGAGACCGTTTCACGAATTTGACGGAAAGTGGTTCTGGTGGGGCAAGGGCGGAGCCGAGAACTTCAAGAAGCTCTGGCGCATAATGTATGACCGCTACACAAACTACTGGGGACTTGACAACCTGATATGGAGCCTTGGCTACTGCGGCGATGTAAACAGCGGCTGGTATCCGGGCGACGAGTATGTTGACATCATCGGTGCAGATACCTATGTCAACCACACAGGCGCTCTCACTCCCATGTACAACAAGACCGCACAGGTGGCAAACAAGCCTGTATGTCTCCACGAGAACGGACCTATCCCCGATCCCGAGAAGATGAAGGCCGAGGGCGCAAAGTGGCTCTGGTTCATGACATGGCATACCTCCTTCATAGACAGCGATCCCATAAACACGGCTTCCTACCTGAAGCAGGTCTACAACAGCGATTATATGCTCACACTCGATGAGCTGCCTGATATATACCACTACGGCAGCAGCGCACCCTCCGGCGAGAGCGGAGATCCCGTATTTGAGATAGCTCCCGCAAAGGCGGTAAAAGGCGATGTCAACGGAGACGGAAATACCAATACAGCCGATCTTGTAGCACTGGAGAAATGGCTGCTCGGTATGCCCGGCTCTGATATCGCCGACTGGAAGGCTGCGGACATGGACGGCAGCGGCGCAGTCGATACCTTTGATATGGTATTTCTCCGCAATGCGGTAACATCAGCATCTGCCACCGGACCGCAGCAGCCCGAGCAGCCTCAGCAGCCCGAGCAGCCTCAGACTCCTGTCTCCTCCTACAAGTATGATGCAGCAAAGAAGTATACGGAATACTCATGGGACTACAAGAACGCCAGCCCTCAGGCAGGAAAGGTCATCAAGGAGAGCTACAACGGCATAAACGGCATGAATTCGCTGAACGTCTACCTGCCCTACGGCTATGACGCAAACAAGAAGTACAACATATTCTACTTCATGCACGGCATGGGCGACAGCGAGGATTCTCTCTTCTACAACGACAACGGTGAGGCTGTTCACCTGATAGATAATATGATAAGCAGGGGCGATATCGAACCTATGATAATCGTTACGCCGTCATTCAACAAGGTAAGCTCCGATACCTTCTTCAATGCAGATAACTTCTGGAAGGAGTTCCGTGAGAGCGTAGTGCCTTTCGTTGAGGGCAAGTATTCCACCTATGCGGCATCCACCTCAAAGGAGGATATAGCAGCATCAAGGATGCACAGAGCCTACGGCGGCTTCTCAATGGGAAGCGTGTCCACATGGGCGGTATTCGAGAACTGCGTTGATATCGTGGGCTACTTCATGCCGATGAGCGGCGCACATCACTGGGGCATCCGCAGCGCAGATCCCGGAGCACTTGCACAGGCCGTTGAAAAGGCAGGCCTGAAGAAGAACGAATACTTCATCATGTCAGCAACAGGCACATCCGACTTTGCATACACCGAGCTTGCACCGCAGATAGAGAACATGAAGAAGCTCAGCCAGTTTGAGTACACCTCAGATTTCTCAAAGGGCAACCTCTGGTTCATAGTTGCAAACGGCGGAGAGCACGGCTGGTACTATGTAAGACAGTATATCTACAACTGCCTGCCGAATTTCTTCCGTCAGCAGTAAAACAGCGGAGAAACATCAATACGATCATTCCACACTTCTTATACCTTATTCTCCATATACCATCTATCTGATCCGCCTCTCCCTTGGGTGCGGTCAGCAGGAACTCCGCAGCGATAATGCGGAGTTTTTGCTTGTTGACGGGAAGGAAAAGCAGATGTATAATTATATAAAAGGGGTGATACCATGGATGCAAAAGGCAGGATAGCTGTGATACTTCCTCAGGTGAGCAGCAATACGGAGACCGGCTTCATAGATACTATACACAGGGGAGCCGTCAGATACGGCTATGATACCATAGTCCTGACCGGCGCCATAAACTACGTCGATCAGCATCTTGAGGCAACATACAGCAGAGGACAGAGGAATATCTACGACCTTATCATGCAGGGTGATTTCGACGGCTTCATCTTTGAAGCAAACCTCTTCTGCAGCGAGACTCAGCGCAGGCTCATACTCGATATGCTCAGGCAAAAGGGCAGACCGTGCGTAACGGTCAATTACGAACAGCCTTACTTCCCGTCAGTCTCAGCGGATGAGAGGATCCCGCTGTATCTCTCAGCAGAGCATCTCATAAAGGAGCACGGCTGCCGGAGACTGTACTGCATCGGCGGAAACAAAGGCCACAAGCCCTCGGAGGAGCGTATCGACGGCTTCCGGAAGGCTATGGAGGAGAACGGACTCCCCTGTGGTGATGACTGCATATTCTACGGCGATTACTGGCGTGATATCCCGCACAGGATAGCCCTTGATATCGCAGAGGGCAGGCTTGATATGCCTGACGGCGTAGTATGCGGAAGCGATATCATGGCATCCGCGCTCTGCCGCACGCTTATGGATAACGGAGTAAGAGTGACGGAGGATATAAAGGTCACGGGCTGCGACGGAAGTGTCATCTCACAGAGCGAGCGCATCACACTTACGACTGTTGCAGGTCAGGAGAAGATAAACGGCGCCCTTGCGCTTGGCAGGCTGATGGAGCTTATGGGGGAGAGCACTGAAGGCATGGATATGCGGCCGGAGCTCATTATAGGCGAGAGCTGCGGATGCGGGGCAGGGAATGATATGCCTGTCAACGGGAGCCTTTCCGATATAAGGGAGTATACCGGCACTGTCTTCGAGCTCCTTGAACACCGCAAGACCAACAGCCACGGCGAGATAATCCGCAGAATGTCCGAGTGCAAGGATATCTATGACGTCACAGGCACCTTCATGGGCTGCTGCTATATGATACCCACCGGCATAAGGGCGGAGCTCTGCCTGTGTGAGGACTGGTGCAGGGATATGAACGATCCGTCGGTATTCCGCACGAAAGGCCTCCCCGACAGGATGGTGCTCGGCATCGAGGCCTGCTATGACAGCTGTGACAAGATGAAGGAGTTCATGACAAGGGACGTGTTCCCCTCGCTGAAAAAGCGTCATGAGCCCCGCCTGACCGTTGTGACCTCACTTCATTACAAGGGGCAGATATTCGGCTATGTCGGCTTCACCTACCGCAAGGCAGTACATATCGTCCTTGATGAGTTCTACATGAGCTGGTGTGATGCGGTGAGCAGCGGCCTGAATACCGTGCAGAACCGTATGTACAAGGAATACGTGAACAAGCGCATAGAATCCCTGTCGGAGTTTGCGCCTGTCCTCGGTATCTACAACAAGCGCGGCCTGATAAGCAAGCTGATGAATATAATGGCAGAAAACAGCAATTCAGTCCTGACACTCACCCTGCTTTCCTATATCAGGGAGGAACGGGTGCGTTACAGCGTGCCGCCCATCAATACCATAGTGAATGCCATTCGTCTCTGTGACAGCCGTACTGTCCTTGCAAGCGTTGCTGATGATATCATAGCCGTAGTTGACAGCGCATCAGATGACAGGGAGTTTTCCCTCTCCTATGCGGTGAGAATTGCCGAAGCCGTCCATGAGTCCTACCGCGGAGCTGTTGATATCAAGCAGGAGAGGATAGTCTACGTGTCAGAGACCATATCAGCGGCAGATATATTCAGCATAGAAAGCCTGATAGGCAGCATGGAGGACAAGCTGAAAGGACGCATCATAAGCGCCGGTTCAGGCACGTTCAGCTACAGGGACAGCTTCAATGCGCTGAGGGATGATATATTCAGGCATCCGGAAAAGGAATGGAACATCGAGACCATTACCCGCAGCATCGGCCTTAGCAAGAGCCATTTCCACAGGATTTACAAGGAATTCTTCGGCACAAGCTGCAAGGAGGATATCATCACCTCAAGAATGGACAAGGTCAGGTGGCTTCTGGAGAATACCTCCCTTTCTGTTGCACAGATCTCGGAAAAGTGCGGCTACTCGAATAACAGCCACTTCATCCGTCAGTTCAGCAGCAGGATGGGCATGACTCCCTCCGCCTACCGGAAAAGAAACGGACAAAAAAGCAAATAAAATGAGATAAAAGAATATTTACTGTAAGCCCTTTCCGTTGTATCCTAATATTAAGGAAACACGACAGCGCATATCTGCACAATAATGCCGGCTGTGTGACTGCTTCGGAATAACGATTCCTTTTGCTCCGGAGCTTTCCTTGAAGGGCGGACAGATCAGAAAGACCGTATCATGAATGGTGCATGATACGGTCTTTTGTTATGGGATAAAAATGCAGTATTATGGCAGATTACACTATTTAACCGGCCTTCTTTATGTTGTATAATCAGGGTAAAGGAGGATGATCCGTATGAAAAAGATCATTACAGCAATTCTTGCAGCGGCAGTCACAGCGGGTACATTCAGCACAGTACCCTTTGCATCAGCTTCCGGCAGCAGCACATACGAATTTGAAGACGGTATTATCACATCAGAGGGAGAAGACAGGACCTCTGTCATTGAGCTTGCCGGAGCAGACGGCGGAAAGGCTGTCGATCTTAAAGGCAGCGGCGACAGCGTGACCATTGAAGCCGAGTCAGAGAACGCCGGCACTCAGACGCTTTCCATCCGCTACAGTCAGCCCTACGATGAAGGCGGCAAGTATCAGAACATCATTGTCAACGGCAGCAGCGCGGGAGAGCTTTTCTTCGACTACACAGGAGACGGGAAATTCAAAACAGCGGAAGTCAGTGTCCCCATGAAAAAGGGCAGCAATACAATTACAGTAGAAGCTTCATGGGGCTGGACTATACTTGACAGCCTTGCTTTCGGAGCAGCACAGTCCCCGGCAGTATCTTCACCGGGCAGGGCAAATCCCGTGATAAGCCGAGGAGTACCGGCATATTCGGGGAAGTCCGGCAGTGCCGCCTCAGCAAACGATGACAAGTATTATACCTCATGGACTTCCTCAGCGGAGGACTACCTCGCCTATGATCTGTCCGGAGTACCGGAGGAGCAGAGAAAGCAGGTGCTTGCGGTATGGTACAACAACGGCACCTATGATAATATAGGCGCATATGTCAGCAAGGCTGATGAACCCGTTGATTATGTCATAGAGGTAAACAAAGCTCCCGGAGGCAGCTATCCCTCTTCGGGCTGGCAGAAAGCCGCTGAGGTCAGCGGTAACAGCCTCAGCTCACGACAGCATCTTATCGACATGGAGGGCTGCAGCTGGATAAGAATGAGGGTGACAAAAGCATCCGGCGGAAAGGTGAACCTTAATCTCGATATCCATGATGCTTCCGGCGGTGTAAATGACAGCTGGGTATTCTTCGGCGATTCCATTACAGCCGGCGGCATGGGCAGCGCCTACGGAACCGGCTTTGCGACCTACATAAACCAGACAGACAGCACCTTCTTTCCCGCACAGCAGAACGGCGGCATCGGCGGTATAACCAGCCGCGACGGCAAGGCAAACATAGACAGATGGCTCAGCGGCAGTCCGGTAAAGTACGTGAGCATTGCCTACGGAACCAATGACTGCTGGGGCAATCCCAACAACACCTCCGCTTATTATTCCAATACCAAATATATGATAGACGCAGTACTCAAGGCAGGAAAGGTCCCTGTACTTCCAAAGATACCCTATTCCACCAATCCCGATGTGGAATCGAATGTGGGCTACTACAACGCAGTGATAGACAAGCTCTACAGCGAATACGGCGACAGCCTTGTCCACGGCCCGGACTTCGATGAATACTTCCGCAATAACACCTGGGGCCTCGGTCCGGACGGCGTTCACCCGAATTCCGAAGGATATGACGGTATGCGCAAGCTGTGGGCAAAGACCATGTACGATAACGTTTACAGCAAGCTTCCGGCAGAGGAAATAACCGTGGAACCAACAACAGCTGCGCCTTCCTCACCGGCACAGTCCTCCGGCTCGGGCTTCCATGTATCCGGTCAGAAGATAATCGATGCCAACGGGAATGAGCTCATCATGCGCGGCGTAAATGTACCTCATGCATGGTTCCAGAGCAATACGGAGCAGACACTCAAAGCAGTTGCTGCAAAGGGCTGCAATACCGTAAGAGTGGTATGCGAAGACGGCGGAAGCGGACGAAGCACATCAGCAGATGAACTCAGAAAGATAATCGGCTGGTGCAAGGATAATAAGCTGGTCTGCGTCCTGGAGGTACATGACGCCACGGGCAAGGACAGCATATCCGATATCCTTGCTGCGGCAAAGTACTGGAGCGGAGTGAAGGATATCCTCAACGAGAATACGGAATACGTTATAGTCAATATAGCGAATGAATGGGTAGGCAAATGGGACAGCAACACATGGGCGCAGGGCTATCAGCAGGCTATAAAGATAATGCGTGATGCAGGCATCAGGAATATGCTGATGGTGGACGCAGCAGGCTGGGGACAGTACGGCACTTCCATCAAGGAAAAGGGCGCGGAGGTATTCAGCTCCGACCCCGACAGGAACGTCGTATTCTCCATACATTTCTACGGTACTGCGGGTAAAGATGCGCAGACCATAAAGAACAACATTGACGGTGCGCTGTCCGCCGGTGCTCCTGTGCTTGCGGGAGAATTCGGATATTATCACAGCGACGGCGATGTTGATGAGGCCTATCTGATGAGCTACTGCGACGAGAAGGGCCTCGGCTACCTTGCCTGGTCATGGAAGGGCAACGGCGGCGGAGTTGAATATCTCGACCTGGTAAACGACTGGGACGGCCGCAGCCTTACAGAATGGGGAGAGATATACTTCGGTTCCATGAAGGGCTCTGAGATCTCGTCCGTATTCACAGGAGAAAAGGCTGAGCCTGTAACGGAGGCTCCGGCACCGACAACTGAAACACCTCCTGCTGAAACATCGGCACAGAAAGCCTCAAAGCCCGGTGACGCTAACTGCGATGATACCATAAATATAGCAGATGCTGTTGCTATCCTCCAGTTCGTAGCCAACCAGGCAAAGTACCAGCTCGGTGATATGGGCGAGCTCAACGCAGACTGCGACGGTGTCAGGGGCATAACCGGAAATGACGCTATCACTGTACAGAAGTATGACGCAGGTGTTATCACATCATTCAGCTGAGAACACTCCGGTTCATCGTATTCTGATACATAAGATGAAAACCTGCCGGATATAGGATGTTTCTTAACTTTGGCAGGTATGCTGAAAATAATAATACAGTAAAAAGTCCTCACAGCCGAAACTGTGAGGACTCTGTTGTTTTATTCAGATAAACACATTAACGT
>DNLQ01000147.1 GCA_003488415.1 Ruminococcus sp.
TCAGCAGTTCAGGCTATGGCAAGCATGAACAAGGAGAAGTATAACATAATCCCGGTGTATATGACCAAGAAGAGCGAGTTCTACACCAGCGAGAAGATGCTGGATATAAACAGCTTCAAGGACATACCTGCACTGCTTGCAGAGTCCACAGAGTGCGTGTTCGTCCGTTCCTCCGAGGGCAAGGTACAGCTCCAGAGACTGAAAACAAAGATGTTCGGTTCAAACGTCATCACCGATGTCGATATAGCCTTCCCTATTGTACACGGCACTAACGTTGAGGACGGTGCGCTCCAGGGATACCTCCAGACTCTCGACCTCCCCTACGTAGGATGTGACGTTCTCGCCTCCGCAGTAGGCATGGATAAGTTCGTTATGAAGATACTCCTCAAGGNNAGAAGATGAAGAAGTTCGGCTCAAACCTCATTTCCGACATCGACATCGCATTCCCGATAGTTCACGGAACAAACGTTGAGGACGGCGCATTGCAGGGCTATCTCCAGACTCTCGACCTGCCCTATGTAGGCTGCGACGTGCTTGCTTCGGCAGTGGGTATGGACAAATTCGTTATGAAGATACTCCTCAAGGACGCAGGCTTCCCTGTACTGGACTGCTGCCGCTTCTCATCCTATCAGGCAGGAGAAACGGAATCCATGGTGGCAGAGGTGGAGAAGAAGTTCGGCTATCCCGTCATCGTAAAGCCTATCAACCTCGGATCAAGCGTCGGCATCTCCAAGGCTAAGGACAGGGACGGACTCGTGAAGTCCATAGAGGACGCATTCAGCTTTGCCGACCGTATCCTCGTTGAGCCCTGCGTTGTTGAGCTGAAGGAGATAAACTGTGCGGTACTGGGCGACAGTGAGTCCGCAGAGGCTTCTGTATGCGAAGAGCCTGTACAGGCAAGCGACGACGATATCCTCAGCTACGAGCAGAAGTACGTAGGCGGCGGAAAGTCCGGCGGAAGCAAGGGCATGGCTACCCTCAAGAGAAAGATACCTGCCGATATAACTCCCGAGCAGGACGAGTTCGTGAAAAAGACTGCTGTTGACGCATTCCGTTATCTGGGACTCAACGGTGTGACACGTATCGACTTCATGATGGATATGGCGACTGAGAAGATCTACATCAACGAGATAAATACTATCCCCGGCTCACTGGCATTCTATCTGTGGGAGCCTAAGGGAGTGAAGTATACACAGCTTCTGGAGCGCATGATCGACCTTGCCATGAAGCGTCACCGTCAGGCTCAGAAGATCAGCTACACCTTTGATACCAACATCCTTTCTATGGGAGGCAGCTTCGGCTCAAAGGGCAGCAAGAGATAATGTGACACCTGCCGCACTGCCCCCGTCCCGGATCACGGAGCGGAGGTTCGGCAAACAGAATGATACAGGGAAACAGCGGTATTCCGCAATAAATAAACAGGGGTATAAAAATATGATAATTCTTAACAAGCTGCCCAGGGCGTCAGAGGTGAGCAAGGAAGTGAGCCTGACTGATGCCGTGGATGATGCTGTCACTGTAAAGGCACGCCATAACGGAAGGATACTTTTTGCAGTCCTTATTGCAGCAGGAATTTTAGCAGGCTTCATACACTTAAAATGGCTCATGCCCATACTGATAGCAGGAGCCTTTCTGTCACTGGGCATATCTGAGATGATCGCCCTGTCAAGGATAGACAGGCTGACGGGAGGTACGGGAGGAGTACTCACCGTATTCCCCAGGCTGAAAGCAGCGGCTGCCATAATTGTGGGAGTGATCTCGCTTCTGGTGAACCTTATCCCCGACGGCAAGTCATATGAGCTGAACGAGGGAGAGAAAAGATTCCTGGGACGGCTGATGACGGTGATATCACTGATAGTGATACACCCCTGGGTGCTGCCTCCGCTGCTCCTGCTTATAATATCACTGGTACGCATAGTGCAGTACCTCTCACGGCGCAGGCGCTGTACAGAGGAAGCCCGGGCATTCCGGGCGCAGTTTGCAGAAGCGGATCTGGCAATGAACTACAGATACAACGTCTACGGCACAGAGTACGTAATGAAGGCTATTCCCGTAGGCGGAGAAGCTGAAATGGGTATAAGTGTTGATCCTTCCTCGCCTGAGTACTACTATGTTCCCTCTGTTTACGGCAGAAGACTGAAGGGCTGGTACATAGCTGCCGCAGTTTCCTTCCTGATAGTTTCGTGTTTTGTGGGATACGATATATGGCTGTTATCACACGATAATGTGAATATCGTCTCGAACAGCAGCGGTACACATATCACCTACAGCAACGATGACGATATTATGCCGGAGGAATGAGTATGAAACTGCTTTTTACGTTTCCAGCAGCAGATACAGCATATGAGAACGCCCGGAAAGAGGAGGAATGGCTGGCAAAGAAGAAGGCTGAATCCGGAACTCCGGAGATCCGGGAGGAAATGACCGGGAGAGAGGAAAAAAATACGGCAAGGACAAAGGTATTCCTGATACTTTTCGGACTGAATGTACTGTTCATCGGTCTTGCCTGGATAAGTCCGCTGCCGGAGATCATACTCTTCATATTTACGATAGGCTATCTTTTTCTTTCATCAATGAAGGATGTCAGGGCCAGGGATAAAAAAGGCAGTGCCGCAAGGATACTGATGGCAGCAGTCATTGTTTTCATAGAAATGCCTCTGACTGTCCTGCTGCTCCACCTGCTCTCCGGACGCTTTCCGCAGATCGCCGATGCCAGCGGTTTAATAATAAAGGTACTGCTTGGGATAATAGCTGCCGTTGTATCCCTCTTATGTCTGATCTTTCTTGTCATACTGCCGCCGGTGAAACTGATACTTATTTTAAAGCGGCGTATCAGGTGTACTCAGAAATGTGAAGCGTTCATGAAGGGATATACTGCGGTCGGTACAGACCTGCCGTATGACGCCGATCCGGGCTTGGGAGGTTATCCTCAGTTCGCCTATGAATATGAAGGCGTGGAGTATATTGTCACGTATAGGGACAGCAGCCGTGGAAGAGCGCATTACGGAATGACACGTGATCTCAGGATAGATCCGGATCACCCGGAATGCTGCTATGACAGGAAAATTGCCCGAATACACATTTTTTCCTGCCTGAGAGCACTGGTCGGCGGAGCGGTCTTTATTGCTGCAGCGGTAACTATGGTGCTTGGCATTATAAGTACAGCAAACGGCTGGTGATACATATATCCGTGGCTGTCCGCACCGTGTCAGTCCCTGCCGCACGGAGCAGGTCCCGGTCTGCGGATGTGCCGGGGATGCAGATCAAGGTAATACCGGCGGAGTGCCGGAAAATATAATAACTAAGGAGGGTTCAACTATGACCGAAAAAGAAAAACAGCAGGCTGGTCTTCTTTACAATGCAGAAGATCCGGAACTTAAAAACGAGCGTGTCAATGCAAAGAAGCTCTGCGCTGAGTACAACATGATAATTTACAACGATTATCAGAAGAAGGAAAGACTTCTTGACAGACTCCTTGCTTTCAGAGGCGAAAATACACATATCGAGACCAATTTCTTCTGCGACTACGGCTACAACATCATCACCGGCAACAACTTCTACGCCAATCATAACCTTGTTATCCTGGACTGCGCTGAGGTAGTATTCGGCGATAACGTCTTTATCGGCCCTAACTGCGGATTCTATACCGCAGGACATCCTCTTGACGCAGAGCAGCGCAATTCCGGTCTTGAGTATGCAAAGCCCATCAAGGTGGGAAATAATGTGTGGATAGGCGGAAATGTATGTGTAATGCCCGGAGTCACAATAGGCGACGGAGCAGTTATAGGCGGCGGCAGTGTAGTTACAGAGGACATCCCTGCCGGTATGCTCGCCTTCGGCAATCCTTGCAGGGTAGTAAGGGAAATAACCGCCGGGGACAGGATGAAGGAAGAATAAACCGCTGTATTGCAGAAAGGACAGTGCCATGAATACTCTACATTTTAAATATGCGGTAGAGATCGAAAAAACCCGCTCCATCACTCAGGCTGCGGAGAATCTGTACATGGCTCAGCCCAATCTGAGTAAGGCTATAAAAGAGCTTGAAAATTCACTTGGGATCACCATTTTCCGCCGCACCTCCAAGGGAGTCATACCTACAGATCAGGGAATGAAGTTTCTGGCATATGCCAAGCAGATACTCATACAGCTTGACAATATGGAAGCCATAAGCTCCCCTGACCGGAGCAAGGAAAGGAAAATGCGTATCTCAGTGCCGAGGGCAGGCTATATCTCAAAGGCGTTCTCGGAGTACATCGCAGCGTCCGATCCGGCAGATGATATGGAGGTATATTTCTGTGAGACAAACTCACTGAGAAGTATAGAGAACGTCCGGGACAACGGCTATAACTTCGGTATAATCCGGTACAACACAGCTCACGAGAAGTATTTCACCGACTATCTGGCAGAGAAAAACCTGGAGACTCAGCTCCTGTGGGAATACGAGATGCTTGCGGTAATGTCTGCGGAGCATCCTGCCGCAGAGGAAGAAGACCTCACCTACGCCGGACTTTCCGCACACTATGCGGAGCTTTGCCAGGGTGACGATGCAGTACCCTACGTCCCCGGTGCGGTCGAGAAGCTGTTTGAGGCTAACCGTCCGGCAGGTACGAAGGTGAGGAGGATATGTATGTTTGACAGGGGAAGCTCCCTGGATTTCCTCCTGACAGTACCCCAGTCCTTCATGCTGGACTCTCCCGTTCCGGACAGTCTCTGCGGAAAATACGGACTTGTGCAGCGCAGGTGCAGCTTCCCGGACAACTCCTTCCGGGACATACTGATATACTCTGCCGGACGCAGACTTACCGACATCGAGCTTGCACTGGTGAACAGACTCTACGAGGTACGCAACGAAGCTGCCTTCAAGGAGTATATATAAGTATATCGTTTTTTATATGGAGTGCAGCGAGCCGCCGTGCTTAGAGTGCCAAAATCATAGTTTTATCAGGGGACGCCTTCACTTGCAAGGCGTCCCCTTTTCAAAAACAGTCCGCCCGGCTGAAGGCAGTCACCGGCAGCGGGCAGATCCTGACTGACTCGTGCCGGAAATATCGATAACAGAATATCGATATTCGCAAGTTATATTTGCAGAAAAAGTTATTTTGTGATATAATATTGAATATACCCATGCAGACTCCGTTTCAGCTGCGACAACGGCGTCAGCACTGTAAGAGCTGCAAATAATCCATAAGGAGAAAGACCATGTTTGAAATTACTGAAAAGAGATTTCTCAACCCTACGGTAGTGCTTATGAAGATAAACGCTCCGAGAGTTGCCGCTAAAGCTGAACCCGGTCAGTTCATCATCCTGAGAACTGACGAGAACGGCGAGCGTATCCCCCTGACTATCGCTGACTTCGACCGTGCTGCCGGAACTGTTACAATAATCGCACAGGTAGTGGGTGCAACAACTGAAAAGCTCGCACACCTTGAGCAGGGCGAAAGCCTTCACGACTTCGTAGGCCCTCTCGGCAGAGCTACAGAGTGCGAGGGACTGAAGAAGGTAGCTGTAGTAGGCGGCGGCGTAGGCTGCGCTATCGCTTACCCCGTAGCAAAGAAGCTCCACGAAATGGGCTGCGAGGTACACGCTATCTGCGGATTCAGAAACAAGGATCTTGTTATACTTGAGGACGAGTTCAAGGCTGCTTCAAGCAAGTATGTGCTCATGTCCGATGACGGTACTGCCGGCGAGAAGGGACTTGTTACCGATGCCCTCAAGAGCCTTATCGAAAGCGGAGAGAAGTACGACAGAGTTATCACGATCGGACCTCTGATAATGATGAAGTTCGTCTGTCGTCTTACCAAGGAGTACGAGATACCCACTGTTGCTTCCATGAACCCCATTATGATCGACGGTACAGGTATGTGCGGCGGCTGCCGTCTTACTGTAGGCGGTCAGACGAAGTTTGCCTGCGTTGACGGCCCTGAGTTCGACGGTCACCAGATCGACTTCGACGAGGCTATGGCAAGAGGTGCTATGTACCGTGACTTCGAGCGCCACGCATACGAGGAGACCTGCAATCTGTTCAAGGAGGTAAAGTGAGATGCCTAATATGTCTTTAAAGAGAAACGAGATGCCGGTCCAGGAACCGGATGTAAGAAACAAGAACTTCAAGGAGGTAGCTCTCGGCTATACCGAGGAACAGGCTATCGACGAGGCAAAGAGATGCCTCAACTGTAAGAACAAGCCCTGTTCCACAGGCTGTCCCGTACAGATAGATATACCTGCGTTCATTGCACAGGTGGCTGAGGGCAATTTTGCCGAGGCTTACAGGATAATCACAAAGTCAAGCTCACTGCCTGCTGTATGCGGACGTGTATGTCCCCAGGAGACACAGTGCGAGTGCAAGTGCGTAAGAGGCATCAAGGGCGAGCCTGTAGCTATCGGACGCCTTGAGAGATTCGTTGCTGACTGGCATAATGCACAGCCTGATGCCGCTGTTGAGAAGCCGGCTTCAAACGGTCACAAGGTAGCTGTTATCGGTTCAGGTCCTTCCGGACTTGCCTGTGCAGGCGATCTTGCAAAGAAGGGATACGAGGTAACTGTCTTTGAGGCTCTCCACGTTGCAGGAGGAGTACTCTCCTACGGCATCCCCGAGTTCCGTCTCCCCAAGGCTATCGTGCAGAAGGAGATCGAGGGACTGAAGGCTCTGGGCGTAAAAGTGGAGACAAATACCGTTATCGGCAAGACCATATCTATCGACGAGCTTATGAAGGAGGAGGGCTTTGAGAGCGTATTCATCGGCTCCGGCGCAGGACTCCCCAGATTCATGAATATCCCCGGTGAGAACCTCAACGGTGTGTACTCCGCAAACGAGTTCCTCACACGTATCAACCTTATGAAGGCTTATACCGGCGGCAGCTCAACACCTATCAAGGCTGGCACAAGCGCAGTTATCGTCGGCGGCGGAAACGTTGCTATGGATGCTGCACGCTGTGCAAAGAGACTGGGCGCTGATGTTACTATCGTTTACCGCCGTACAGAAAAGGAGCTTCCTGCACGTAAGGAGGAAGTGGAGCACGCTATGGAGGAAGGGATACAGTTCAGATTCCTTACCAACCCCACCGAGATCACAGCTACCGAGAACGGCTGGGTAAAGGGCGTTATCTGTCAGCAGATGGAGCTTTCCGAGCCTGACGCCTCCGGCAGAGCAAAGCCTGTACCGGTAGAGGGAGCATTCTTTGAGATACCGGCTGACTGCGTTATCATGTCTATCGGAACGTCTCCCAATCCGCTTATCAAGTCTACTACAGAGGGACTTGACACACAGAAGTGGGGCGGCATCATCGCTGACGAGGACGGACTCACTTCCAGAACAGGCGTGTATGCCGGCGGAGACGCTGTTACCGGTGCAGCTACAGTTATCCTCGCCATGGGCGCAGGCAAGAAGGCTGCCGCAGCTATGGACGAGTACATCCAGAACAAGTAAGTCCCTGTAAACGGGTGACAGTATGGACAAGAACATAACTCCCCAGACTCTGCAAAGACTTCCGCTGTATTTCAGCTATCTTACCTCGCTGCCGGAGAACCGCCGTTCAGGTTATATCTCCGCAACAGCCATAGCCGGAGCGCTTGGACTGAATGATGTGCAGGTGAGAAAGGATCTGGCGTCGGTGAGCAGTGCAGGCAAGCCACGAGTGGGTTATCCTGCCGCAGAGCTGATACGTGACCTGGGCAGGACTCTCGGTTTTGAGAACCATGATGAAGTAGTGGTAGTGGGTATGGGCAATTTCGGCAGGGCAATGATGACTCACAGCAGCTTTGCCGAGTACGGCTTCACTATTGCTGCCGGCTTCGATATAGACAGCAGCATCATAGGTACCGAGATAGGCGGAAAGCCGGTATACCACATAAGCGAGCTTGCAGCTGTATGCACTGAGAAGGGAATACATATCGGCATAGTGACCGTGCCGGAATCCTCGGCTCAGGAGGTGTGCACCATTATGGCAGACGCAGGTATCAGGTATATACTGAACTTCGCCCCGGTGCATCTGAATGCTCCTCCCGGAGTTTCCGTTCACAATCTTAATATATCACTGACTCTTGCCATGCTTGCAAGAGGCGGAGAATAAAAGAAGCCGTAAAGGATGATCTCCTTTACGGCTTTGTTGTTTGTCGAAAAAAATTGTTGTATCAGGAGACTCTGTCCCACACCCTCACAGCCAAACCTGTGCCGTGAATTGCATTATGATCCGGGAGCAGCTCTATCCCACACAGCGCCCGACGCAATACCACCGGCAGCAAACCGCACCGCCCCGACAGCAACCCCACCGGCGACCAATCCACATCAGCCCGCACAGCCAAACCACCGGCAGCACCACACACACCACCCCGGCAGTAAAACCACCCGTGCGATAGCAGGATTTACCGACGAATCCGGACAAGAAGTAAAGTCAACCATAAATCCACCCGTGCGATAGCCTGCTTTACCGACGAATCCGGACAAAAAAGTAAAAGCTGACAAGTTAGGG
>DNLQ01000053.1 GCA_003488415.1 Ruminococcus sp.
GACAAGCAAGTGATGGCTACTGCGAAGGGCTCGAGCAGCATGAGATCCACACTTCCGAGGGAGATATCTACGTCAGCTTCTATGATACCAGCGGTGCATGGGAACTTATGACAGAGGAAGAAGTTAAGGCGGCTCCGGAGTCACCGTCTGAGGATAGCTTCCGTCTCCGCTGTTGAAGATACTGTGGTATTCATCACGAAGCACCCATGAACACCACTGTGTTGAGTTCTGACCGACGAGTCCACGTCCGGAGAAATGGCGTGAGGGTGTACAAGTCACCTCAAGTCCGTTTATATCTGCACTTTTCCACCAGGCAAGAGGAGTTATCTTAGCGGCAGGGATCTTCCAGCAGCGCAGGTGGTTTTCAAGTCCGAGAGATACAATGAAACGATCTGTTTTCCTGGCGAGCTGCTGAACAGTCCGGCGGTCGAGGTGATCGTAATGGTCGTGGGAGAGCAGTACGGCGTCTATATGCGGCAGTTCATCCATACTTACCGACGGACTGGTGAAACGTCTGGGACCTACCCACTGAAAAGGAGAGGAACGCTCCGAGAACATGGGATCGGATAAGATGTTCAATCCGTGCATTTGCAGCAATACTGACGAATGTCCGAACCATGTAACTTTAACTCTGTCTATACCGACAGCATTGAAGTCTGGCGTAAAACCGGCAGTTTATCCGAAGGCACTGTTCCTTTGGAGGACACCCGTACATCGTCCGGAAGTCCGTTTTCAGCCCATTCAGCGGGATATATAAAGGTTTTTCCGTTGTGGTGAGAACAGCGCTCCTTATACTTTCTGCGTTTTGTAATTGAGGGAATAGCACCGAAATCACCGCTTTTTATAACGATAGAAGCCGCAGCTATTGCAGTACTGACAGCGATGATAGCTTTTTTCATAATGATCTCTCCATATGTAGTTATTCCTCCCCGGCTGGCTCCCGGATCTGCTGTTTGTCTGACAAGTTCAAAAAACCTGTGTACGATCACACAGGTTTTTTTACTACAGATAGTTTTACTGCTCAAATAATCGCATTTCCTTGAGCATTTCATCGAAGCCCGGCATCACTGCCTGTAATGCAAGTGTTCCGTACAGAAGGATGTCCAGCCGTTTTTTGCTTATGTCTTTATACCAGAGTTTTTCTTCAGGCTGTATTACAGTCACCACTGCCATAGTGAGTATCAGGCTTCTCAGCAGGTTTGATGCCCACCGTCCGAAATCGCACTCGGCAATAAACAGCAGCAGTGTAATGCTGACTGCCATTCCGATCGCTATACAGGCAAGTCTGCTTACAGCAGCCCGGTACTGTATCCATAGCTTTTTCAGCATCGCTGCGAATGCTGCGATAAGCGGCAGCGAAAGTATGAACGCAATAAATACATTCACGTACATCGAGCTTATTATAAACTCTTTGAAATGTGCTCTGTGCTCGTTGTCGAAATCGTATATGACGTATTTAATTATATCGTTATACACCATAAAGTCTCCGCCATTTCTGCGTGAGATATCATCTACCATATCCTTTGCAGTATACGTCAGTGAAGGGGTATAGCAGAACTCAAACCAGAACAGCGGAACTGCGACGCATACGAGGCTCAGCAGTATAACTGCTGTATTCCGCACTCTTTTTCCGTCGTCTTCCAGGAAGCTGCGGAACACCAGCAGTGCAAATATCACCGGATAGAATGTAAGTGCAAATACATTATGGATCAGCATACACACGAGGCATACAGCAGGTACAGTCCATATCCACGCCTTATTCCGCCATATCACAAGCACACACACAAATGTCAGGAATTCAAGGAACCAGTCGAGCTTGAGGTCACATCCGTTCCTTGTCAGGCAGTTGGACGCCGGAGAACAGGAGTACATCAGCACAAGTATCATGAATATACGACGTGTCTCAGGCTTTTTCACGCTTCTCAGCATCAGCAGGAAGACTGCCGCTTCTAAAAGAATACATACGACCTCAAAGGTGTGCATAACAGCCATCAGAGATGATCTCCTTATGACATCGCCCATAAGTATGCGGAACACAGTTCCTATAAATGCCCTTGGTATAAATCCTGCATCTGTGTACGTAAGGAAATAATGTGTAAGGGCAAAGGATGAAGCAGAAGCAGTAAGAACGAATCCTACGTGTCTGAAAGCTGTTACTCCCAGAGCGAGCGGGAGGAATAGCTTCTCGCTGAACACCAGAGAGGCTCCCTGAAAACGGCGCTGATATATAACTAAGAGAAAAACAGAGAATACTGCGACAAGCTGATCTTTCTCCGGCATGAACAGTATAAGCGCAGATGCCAGTGAAAGACATATCGCTGTGAACCTCCTGTCACTGCGGTGCTGGAGTATGACAGAAACTGCCAGTACAGCCAGGATCAGGATCACAAGATTATTCATCTTCAGCATCTCAGATGCAGTGATGATATGACTTACAGGTATCACTGCCGCACAAAGCTGTGACAGCAGCAGTTTTACCGGAGTCATCCCACAGCAGCCAGTATTGAATATTCCTTCTTCTATATCCTTGTCAAGCTCAAACAGAGAGTCATCCGGTATAACGGTCTCACTGAGTACACTGACTGCCTCCTGTGCAGAGCTGAACGCAGGTACTTTCGGACATATCATCATCGAAACGATCAGTCCGGCAGCGGCTGCTATCACCATCATTACGTGGAATACCGCTTTTTTACCGTCCTTTTTACTGCTGCGGAGATACAGAAGTATCAGTGATACAGCAGTCATTATCAGTATACAGCGGCTGTCAAGGAATACCGCAGCCGCAGCAATGAAAGAAGCTGCTGCTTTCAGCCTTGTGAAAAAGCAGAGATAGTAAGCCATTCCGAGGAGTATCACCGCAGCAAACAGAGCCAGAGAGGCTGCGGGGAACTTCTTTGTATTCAGTATCGCTATAAGAAGCGCTGTACCTCCGAGAGCTATCATCAGCTTCTCGCTCCTGCACCTGCCCTTTCTTATAAAAGCGAACATCACAAGGGTACAGAAAAGCAGAAGCACCAGGTAAACAGCCTTTATTATATCCGCAGCATCTTTTACAGAACCGTCTGCAAGGCTGAACAGTCCGAAGAAGTGACCGGGGCGCATACCCATAATGTCCTTTATATTCATCAGATATACCATGATGCTTACTTCCGTCATGCGGTACATCATCATGACCGAGCCCACCGCTGCTGATATAGCAGCAAAAGCGATCAGATACTTACCTAAGAGCAGGTCAAGCACATTGTTCATGACAGTACGCAGTTTTTCTGATCTCGCAGCTCCTGATATACGCTTTGCAGCCTTTTCCGGAAGCAGACTGTGTATCAGTCCGGTAATACTTCTTTTGTCATTTCCCATCCCTGCACCTCCTTAT
>DNLQ01000252.1 GCA_003488415.1 Ruminococcus sp.
CACCTTGCTTATAACCTCCCTCTGCGCTCTGCGGAAAGGGTTCTTCGATCCCGGCATCACACTCGGCGCAGCTGTAACTCTCTTTGCAGCCTTTTACTACAGCCGTCAGGGGGGAGTGCTGTGCGGTGCGCTGACGGTCTGCGGAGCTTTTCTTTTTTCTACGGATGCCGGAATGAATGCCGCTCTGCTGCCGGTGACAGGTCTCCTTACAGGCTGTCTGAGGAAGCAGCGCATCAGCATCAGTGCAGCTTTCTTCCTCCTTGCGAGCTTTATATTAAACATCCTTTCCGGTCTGCCGGATACTCTTTCCGACAGCAGCATGACCGGACTTGTGGGCATAGCTGCCGGCACTGTCATTTTCATAGCCGCTGCTCCGTACTACTCTGACAAGTGGATAGCTGCCGGGGACGGCGGCGAAGCAGAGCTCCTGCCTGCCATGACTGCTTCAAGGACAGGTTTTCTCTCCTCCGCCATAGAAGGTATATCCGCATCACCGGAGAAGTCCGGGAAGACTGACACCGCAGAGAGCTGCACTATGCCCCGTGAGGAGGTCTGCGGCAGCTGCTGGAAGGATCCCATATGCCGCAGCTCTGTGGAGTCTCCGAGAGTAGACAGAGGCTTTGCGCTGCTGGAGGCTCTGCCTGAGATCTCCGCTGAAACCTTTCCTCACGAACTTGACAGATGTATCCGCCGTGAGAGCCTTATGCACGCCTTTGAGGCAAGCCGCCGGCGCAGAGCGTCCGACCGGCTCATGGAGCTGCGGAAGGCGGACATCCGCTCCGTAACAGAGCAGCAGCTTAGACTCACCGGAGAGCTCCTGCGTACTCCGGCAGTCTCAGGGGAGGAAAGGTTCTCCATGCCTGTAAGCCGCATAACTGCCGGTAAACTGGAGCGTCACGGCATTATGGCGGATAGTGTTTACGCCTGGTACAACAGCCGCAGCCGTCTTATCATAGAGCTGTACCTGCCTAAGGACAGCGCTCCGGAGAACAGTTCACGCATATGTGATCTTATATCCGATGAACTTGGTATAGTCCTGGAGTGCAGCAGCCGCAGCAGCTCCGGGGAACAGGTAAGGCTGATCCTTGCGGAGCCACCGGAGTTCGGGGCAGATATATGTATTTCCTCACGGAGTGCCGATCCGTCCGCAGCCTGCGGAGACACAGTCCTCACCTTTGAGGACGGCTCGGGGAAGATCTACGCAGTGCTTTCTGACGGCATGGGGACGGGAAATGCTGCCTCGGAGGAGTCCCGGGCTGCCGCCTCGCTCTTCCGTGACCTTGTTACAGGAGGTGTAAGCGTAATGTCAGCCATAGCAGTGACCAACTCCGTTATGCAGGCACGCTCTGAGGACGAGAACTTCGCCACACTCGATATCGCCTGCACCGATCTCGACAACGGCGGGATACGCATTGTAAAGTCGGGGGCAGCCGCAACTCTGCTGTATCACGGCGGAAACGTCATGAAGATCGCCGCCCCCACATTCCCTGTCGGCATAAATCCGGAGGCGGAGGCATTCTCCGGCGATTACAGCTTCACTGAGGGTGACACGGCTATCATGTTCTCCGACGGCGTCAGCGAGAGCGAATACCTTTTCATCAAGGAGCTTCTGATGAATATGGATCAGCAAGGACAGTCCCTCAGCTCCGTGGTGGAAGAGATATGCCGCAAAGCGGAGATGTTCAGTCCTTCCTCACGCTGCGATGACGTTACAGTTATGGGGATACGTATGTACCGCAGGTAAATCCGGACACCCGGTTATCACTGCTTGTCCTGCCGTCGGTTTTTCTCTGCCAGATATGGGACACGGTCATCATGTATATCCGTGAATATCATGTGTGTAAATTAACAATTATAATATATGATAAACCGTTAGGAATATAGCAAAATATACAATATCACTACTTCATATTTATTACACCTTCCGAAAATTAGCATAAATTTACGAAATTACTTGAATATTCACCTCTATTCTGTTAAAATGATAATAGCAAAGGAGGCTGTATTTTATGTCTGTTACATCAAATAATAATCCAAACGATTTTCCGTTATACCTCTTTTACCAGGGAAAAAATTATGAGGCTTATAAATTCTTCGGCGTCCATGTCCGCAAAAGAGGCAGGGGCAAGAAGTTTATTTTTCGTGTCTGGGCACCTAATGCGGTGAGCATATCCGTTGTGGGAGACTTCAACCAATGGGATCGCTCCAGGCATCCAATGCAACGTATAGCTGACGGGATCTGGGAGGCTGAGATCTCCGGACTCAATCAGTTTGATGCATATAAATACAGCATCGAGACTGGCGACGGCAGGATACTGCTCAAATCCGATCCCTATGCTTCACACTTTGAAACACGCCCCGGAACTGCTTCCAAGATCTACGAAAGCAGTTATAAATGGGGCGATAAGTCGTGGTATAAGCAGAAAGAAGGACAAACGATATACAAGAGTCCGGTGAATATATACGAGGTGCATCTCAGCTCCTGGAGAAACTACGGTGAGGAGATATTCCTTGACTACGTTGCCTTCGCAGGACAGATAATACCTTATCTGAAAAAGATGTCCTATACCCATATCGAATTCATGCCCCTTACTGAGTATCCCTTTGACGGCTCCTGGGGCTATCAGG
>DNLQ01000247.1 GCA_003488415.1 Ruminococcus sp.
ACAGCCTTGCCGTTGAGGTAAACATAGTAAGCGGACTCAACGCCGTCGAACTGTATGTACACTCTGCGTCCGGAGGAAAGTATGGAGCTGTCGGGAGTGAATTTCTTCCTGTAGAGTCCCACGGGATTGTAGTTGGTGGGAGCATTGGGACAGGGAACAAAACTGTCGTACCTGCTCTGCCAGGGCATGGTGATATTATCGTATATCGGGAAGTCGAAGCCCTGAGCAGTCCAGCTGTCCGGCAGGGATACTGTCTTCCAGCCGTCGGCAGGAGATGCGTTGAAATCCGCATTGGTGAAGCCTGCCATGAATACTCCCTGAGCCTGTTCGGCGTTCTGGACTACTTTAAGATCCCAGTCGCCGCCTGAGCCGGTGAGCATCTGGAGGTAATCGGACTTCTCACGGTCGTTGTACTCCCATACTGCTGCCACTGCGCTTGCAGCGTCCTGGAAGGGTACCGGGTTTGCAGAGGCAGCTTCACGGTTGACTGCAAAAACGTCCTCTGCGCCGTCCTTTCCGGTCCATTCATTGTGAGTAAACTCCACAGCAGCCTTTGCCGGCATAGCAGGAACTGCAATAACTGCCGATGCTGCCATAGCTGCTGCAAGGATAACTGATACTGTTTTCTTCATAACTGATCCCCCTGTACTTATTCCCCTGCCGGGAATGATCTTATTTTTCCCATAAGAAATTCACTGTGAAGAGTGAGGTCTGTCTCTGTAAGCTCTCCGTCTGCGTCGAGGTCAGCTTCATCAAAGCGGTCACAGCCGCCGTCGGTGACAGCCTGTCTGAGAAGTACCAGGTCGAAGGTATCCACTGTGCCGTCGCCGTTCAGGTCGCCGCAGATCACAGGGGCTTCCTGACCGCAGAGTCTCCACCAGTTCACATTATAGAGGTATCCCTCGCCGCCCCTGAACACGAAGTAAACGTCGTGAGCGCCGGTGGTGTTTTCGATGGCGCAGTTCTGTACAGCCCACTTCTGCCAGCCGCCGGTGGACTTTACGTCCATTGAGCCGATGAGCTTTCCGTCGGGAGCACCGATACGTACCTCCAGGCTTGCGGCAGCACCGTTTGAGCCTATGCGGAAGTCTATGGACTCAGCACCTGTGAGGTCAACATTTTTGAATCCGATGTAGTCGCCGTCCTCGATGTAGGCAACATCGCTGCCGCCCTCGGAGCAGTTCTCGGTCTCTATGCCGGACTGTACATCGTATTTCTCAGCCTCTGTGACAGCTCCGCCGCTGTCCCCTGTTCCGCTGAGGCGCAGGATGTGTGAGGATCTGCTCACATTTCCGGAGCCATCAACAACGTATATGCGGTACTCGCCCTCCTCGGCAGGAGTACGTATCTTACCGGCAGAACCGGAAGCCTTTGTCATGGTCCTGCCTGTTTTAAAGGTATCCGTGCCGTCGGGAGCTATCCATACAGTACCCGATGCAGTGCGTATGGGAAGGGTGCTTCCGCAGGAGGTCATGCAGCTTGCCGGGAACACCTGATCGGCTGCGGACTTCAGCCACAGGGGAACAAGTCCGCTGTACTCGCCGGAAACTCCGGAATCGAGACATATCTGATACTGAGGGAGATCCCATACGTTGTCGGATACCACTATCGGATCGTCGATGTCGCTGTCCGGAGGGTTCTTGCCCATTTTCTTTACAGTAGCGTAGGTGCGCTTGATAGTGAGGTGATGCTTGTCGCCGTACTCCTCACAGTTGATAGTGTAGGTGACGTCAGGGCTGATCTCAAGGATATTATCAAGCTCCTCTATCCACGCAGTACCCTCATCGTTATGCAGACCGTAGGTAGGAGCGCCGGGACCGCCTGCCGGTATGCCCTGTATGTAATTCTCGTTGATGGACGTTCCCTGCATCTGACCGATGGTATAGATACCGCCGCTGTCATGGAGACGGTTAAGGCTGTTTATAACACGGTTCTTGCAGATCATATTGTCACGGCAGGTGGTGCTGTCCTTGAAGTTGCACCAGCCCCAGCCCAGGTGTATGCCGTTGTATGCAGTCTTTTCAATGGTGTTGCTGATTATTTTTGCCGAGTCAACGAAGTAGGCAGTGATCGCTGCACATCCGCCGAAGCCGTGTACAACGCTTATATCATACAGCATATTCTGTGAGATAAGGTCGTTTTTGCACACTCCTTCAACACCCTTCGGAAACTTCTCACGGTTATCCGGAGAAGCATCGTCTATATAGATATGCTGGGGATGACCGAGGGTGATGCCGCTCGATGTTATATCTGTGATGAAGTTTCCTGTTACCTGTGAATTGACGACGTCGTTTGTCATTGAGATGCCGTCTGCTCCGGTATGCTTTATCACGTTCCCGGTAAGGGATATATTGTCACTGTTGGTTATATGTATAGCTGCCGGAAGAGTATCAACCATCTCGTAGTTTTTTGAGTGCCAGTTGGAGTCTGCGAAGGCGGTGTAGGTCTGGGCAGCCTGACAGGTGGTCTTTCCGTGTGAGCCGTCAACTTCGGTGAGCTGGTAATCGGTGTTGGCAAAGGTGATACCGCTGAAGGTGATATTCTCCGCACGTTCAGATCTGGACTTGCCTTCAATAACGATAAGCTGATCTGCTACAGGAGCTTCAACATCGGCTTTAGTCATGTCCTCGCCCTGACGGGGATAGTAGTACAGCACCTTATCGGTCTTGTCGAAGTAAAACTCCCCCGGCTCGTCCACAAAGGATAAGGAGTTGTATATGGTATGCCATCCGCCGGCGGAGAATCCGGCGCCCCAGCCGGGAGTCTGTGCTATAGCACCGTAGGGCTGCTGAAGGAGTATGATAAGTGAGCCGCCGTCTACCTTGACATCACGGCTGCACACGATGTTCTCGTTCCAGGTAGTGCCGTTGACGATCTCCAGGTCATCGAAGTTGGAGGGGATACGTGGTATTGAGTTCACATCGTAGGCGATGCCGTCGCTTTTTCTTCCGGAGTCCCACGCCCAGTCTGCCTGTCCGGCAGTTACATAGTAGTCTCCGTATCCGCCCTTTGCCTGCACTGAGACACTGCCCATATGGGCTCTGGAGTCGTTCACGTAAAGGTTGCGGAGCTTTATATCACGGTCAAGGGGGGCTGCCCAGAGCTGATCGTTGAATTTCGTCCAGCCTGTGACCTGCTGTGCGCCGTTGATGACCGGTACCTCGTCCTTGTACGCCCTGTAGTTGATACAGAAGCCGTTCTTTCCGGAGTCACGGGCATCGAATACCACTGGCTCTGTGATGCGGTAATCTCCGCCTCTGAGGTA